>NZ_JBYVJU010000004.1:0-251266 GCF_058147085.1 Parendozoicomonas sp. 209JJ7-1
TATCGCCCATCAACTCATTTCGTGATGAGGATTGCTGAATCTCTTAATAAGTGACTGCGAAGCAGTCGTTTCAGCGAGGCCGCCATTTTACCGTGGAAGCTGCCGGTGTCAACCAGTGTTTTTCACAGAACTCATAATTTAGAAAACAATTTAAAGTGCTCGCCTGAGCGTTACTTTAATTTGCCTCCCTGCAGTCGTGTGCCGGTTAACGAGGAGCGCATTCTACGAATTTATAAGCCGTTGTCAACAGCACTAAATAACATTCAGCATTCATGGCAGGAAAATAAAAACACCGGCTTTAGCCGGTGTTTTTGACTTAACCCTGAAAAGAAACAGGCTATCAGACAATCTCAAACAGCTGGTGTTTTTTCCTGCCCATCTTCACCAGGAAGAAACGACCAAACATGGCTTTCTCTTTCGCAAAAGACTCAGCCAGCTTCATATTGTCTTCCTTGGACTTGGCTTCGCCATTAATAAGCAGCCCCTTACGACCCAGTGCGTCTTTAATCTGCTTACCCTGGGCCAGTTCGCTTTCCGCCAGGAACTGGTTCAGGGATTTACCCTCCAGATCTCTGCTGTTAAAGCGGGTGCAGGGCAGGCCATCCATGCTCAGCTGTTCCAGCTCGCTTTCACTGAGGGCGTTAAGATCACCGGAGAACAGGGCTTCAGTAATACGCATAGCAGACGCAAGACCTTCTTCACCGTGAACCAGTTTTGTTGCTTCACGGGCCAGAACAGATTGCGCCTCAGGACGCCCCTGACGCTCAGCATCAGCCTTTTCAATAGCATCAATCTCTTCCACCGGCATGAAGGTGAAGAATTTCAGGAAGCGGTATACATCTGCATCAGCGGTGTTCAGCCAGAACTGATAGAAGGCATACTGGGATGTTTTCTTCGGATCCAGCCAAACCGCTCCACCTTCTGTTTTTCCAAACTTGGTGCCATCAGCTTTAGTAATCAGGGGAACAGTGAGACCAAAAGCCTGGACCTTGTTCTGGCGACGGGTCAGATCAATACCACCAACGATATTGCCCCACTGATCAGAACCGCCTACCTGTAGTGTGCAGTCATGACGACGATTCAGTTCGGAAAAGTCCATGCCCTGCAGCAGCGCATAGGAGAACTCGGTAAAGGAGATACCACTGCCTTCACGGTTAATACGCTGCTTAACCGACTCTTTATTCACCATGGCATTAATGGAGAAATGCTTGCCGATATCCCGCAGGAAATCGAGCACACTCATTTCGCCAGTCCAGTCCAGGTTATTGGCAACAATGGCAGAATTTTTTCCGCAATCGAAATCAATAAACTGACTGACCTGATCTTTGATTTTATCTACCCAGCCGGCAACAACATCAGGGGTATTCAGCTGACGTTCCGCCGCCTTAAAACTCGGATCACCAATCAGACCTGTCGCACCACCAACAAGAGCAATAGGCCTGTGACCGGCCTGCTGAAAACGCTTCAGCACCAGCAGAGGAACCAGATGCCCAAGGTGCAGACTGTCCGCAGTCGGATCAAAACCACAATAAAGAGTGCGGGAACCCTCAGAAATATGTGAAACCAGCTCCTCTTCTGCAGTTACCTGATTGATCAGGCCACGCTGCTGCAGATCTTCCAATAACGGTTTTTGACCGCCCGACATAGTTTAACTACCTGTATTGTCCTGGCAGGCTATATTATTTTCCGGTAAGCCAGGTGATGAAATCCTAAAAACGCAAACATACCCTATGGCGGAAAAAAGACAACCTCCTGACATCATCGCTATTCACCTGCAGCCTCATTTTGCTGCTACACAATCTTCTGGCAATTCCCCGGTGTTTCGGGGATAAATAAAGCTTTATACTGTACTCTTATTTACTGGGGCTTGCTTAGATAGCCATGTTATTTCGAGCATGAAAATATTGAAAAACGCACTCTGGCTTGCAGCCAAAAATTTCCCCCGGCGTCATATTCTGGCCATTGCCTGCATGACTTCCGGCATTGGCCTTTTCCTGGCGTTTACGCCAGGAAAAGATATTCAGGTCGAACGTACCGAAATCCCCCTGTCCCTGAAGACTGTCAATACCACCCCGGCATCCCCCGTAACACCCCATATTGTTGAGACGAAAGCCCAGCAAACACAGGCAGAACCAGAAACCAATCGCGAAAAGCATGTGGAAGAGGTACCTGAAGCTGTTATTACCTGGCAGAAAACCACTGTGCGCCCAGGCGATACTCTGTCGGATATTTTCTCCAGACAATCCTTAAGCGCCGGCACGCTTCAGCGCATTCTGCGTACCAGTGACCATGGAAAAGTACTTGCAAGCATTCGCCCCGGTCAGACTATTCGCTTTGGCCTGATAAATGGTGCACTTCACTCCCTGCACTATATTCGCAACAAACTGGAGAGTATCGAGTACACCAAATCTGATAAGGGTTTCACCTCCAGGGAAGTTATCAGAGAACCGGAGATCCGTCGCACATATGCCAATGCAACCATAAAGAACTCTCTGTTTCTTGCTGCAAGTGCTGCCGGACTGCCAGACAATATGACCATGAAGCTGGCCGGCATCTTTGGCTGGGATATCGATTTTGTGATGGATATTCGGGAAGGCGACAGCTTTAACCTGATTTATGAAGAGAAATTTCTGGATGGCGAAAGAATCGGCTACGGAAAAATTCTTGCTGCCACCTTCACCAACAGGGACAAAGTATATAAAGCTGTGTACTACACAGATTCCAAAGGTTACAGCGATTACTACACTCCCGACGGCAAAAGTATGCGCAAATCATTTATCCGCACTCCGGTAGACTTCACTCGCATAAGCTCAAAATTTAATCCGAATCGCCTGCATCCTATTTTTAAGACCAAACGCCCCCATCGTGCTGTTGATTACGCGGCCCCTACAGGGACACCAATAAAGGCAGCTGGTGATGGTATTGTGAAAACAGCTGGCCGACAAAAAGGCTATGGTAACGTTGTATTTATCAAGCACCCAAATAACGTTGTAACTGTTTACGCCCACCAGAACCGAATCGCCAGAGGACTCAAACGGGGCCAGCGGGTAAAACAGGGGCAGATTATTGGTTATGTTGGCCAGACCGGCTGGGCAACGGGACCGCACCTGCATTATGAGTTCCGTGTGAATGGCGTCCACCGCAACCCTCTGACAGTAAAACTGCCAGACGCAAAGCCACTGCCCCTGAAGGAAATGGCCAAATTCCAACAGGTTTCCAGAGTTATGCTCGCAGAACTGGACAATTACTCCGGAAGGTTACTGGCTTCTACCGAGAGCGGAAATGTCGTCCACTAAGTCTGCTCCGGAAGTTGAGCTTTATATTGGCCTGATGTCAGGCACCAGCATGGACGCAATGGACGCCGTGTTAGTGGATCTGGCTCCGGACTTTCCGGTTCTGGTAGAGCAGATATCCACACCCCTGCCTTCCGGCCTGCGCAGCCAGTTATCCACCCTCTGTCAACCCAGTGATAATGAGCTGGAAGTCATGTGCCAGGCCGACCAGGCTGTGGCCATTCTTTCTGCAGAAACAGTAAATAAACTGCTGCAGAACGCTGATATTGATGCCTGCCAGATTCGTGCTATTGGCAGTCATGGCCAAACTATCCGACATCTGCCCTCCATTGGTAACACTGTGCAGATTGGTAACCCCAGCTTGATTGCCGAACAGACCGGCATTACCACCATCGCAGATTTCCGCCGCAGGGATATGGCTGCCGGCGGAGAAGGCGCGCCACTGGTTCCAGCATTCCATGAAGCTATTTTCCGTCACCCCACCCGCACAAGAGTAGTGGCCAATATTGGCGGTATGGCAAATATCACCATCCTGCCAGCGAAAACCAGCGATACCGTTACTGGTTTTGATACTGGTCCGGGCAATGTTCTGCTGGATGACTGGTGTTACCGCCACAGCGGCAGACGCTATGATAAAGGCGGACGCTGGGCCTCATCAGGAAATATCTCCCAGGAACTGCTCGAACTGCTGCTGGCGGACAGTTTCTTTTCCCGCCCCCCCCCGAAAAGCACCGGTAGAGAAGATTTCCATCACTCCTGGCTTTGGAGCAATTTGTCCTATCTTGGACAGCAACTCTCAGGGCAGGATGTTCAGGCGACACTTGTGGAGCTAACAGCCCGCACACTGAGCGACGCTATTCAGACTTACACGACAGACTGTCAGGATGTGTTTGTCTGTGGCGGCGGAGCCCGGAACACCCACCTGATGAACAGGCTGCAGGACAATCTTTCCGGCATTAATCTTCAAACCACCGAGGACATTGGCCTGGAACCCCAGTGGGTTGAAGCCACCGCTTTCGCCTGGCTTGCCCGGCAAACCCTACACGGTCTGACCGGCAACCTTCCCGCTGCCACCAACGCTTCAGGCGAACGTATTCTGGGAGGAATTTACCCAGCATAAATTCCTTTCAAATACGACTTCCCTTCTGAAAACAGAAACAATAAGAAGAATCAGCAACATTTAAGAGAAACATATCAAAAGAGGTTGTGGTCACCAGATCAGTGACCACAGACAAATCAAAACATCAAACAGTAAAGCTCATTCCGCATCCGCAGGTAGTCGCAGCATTTGGGTTATTTACTGTAAAGCGGGAACCTTCAAGACCTTCGGTATAATCAATCATGGAACCAATAAGGTATTGAAAACTCATTGAATCAATAACCATCTTGACGCCCATCTTCTCAACAACAGTGTCGTCTTCCGCCAGATCATCATCAAAAGTGAAACCATACTGAAAGCCGGAACAGCCTCCACCGGTAACATAAACACGAAGCATCAGCTTTTCATTACCTTCTTCCTCCACCAAAGATTTCACTTTGACAGCGGCGCTCTCACTGAAAATAACCGGCTCCGGAACAAAGGTTTCGGCGGCAGACATTCGACCTCCAAGCATACAGCATATCGGGGCATTATCCCCAATTCCGAGTAATACAGTCAACTATAGTAAAGGGTCTGCCTGTCAAAGGAACCCCTTCGACAGACAGTGTGACCAACAACTCAGTCAGCCAGAACCGCTTCAACCGGCTGTTCTTTCCAGGAGCCAGCCTCGGAAGCAATCAGCATGGGCTCTTCTTCCATAGCATCAACCCGTTCCAGGCTTCCATTCACCTGGGCACCCATCACCATTTCAATCAATTTGTAATACACGTTACCACTGATATTGGCATTGCTGGCCAGCTCAAGTTTGTCCGAAGCGTGGACATTCCCTTTGACTGTGCCATTAATCACTATATGAGGTGCGCGAATATCACCTTCAATAGTACCACTTTCAATTAAACGTAAAGTTCCTTCATAGGCCTGCACATCTCCATGAAGGCAGCCTTCCACATGCATAACACCACGAAAACGGACATTGCCGTGAATCTCAGTTCCTTCGGCAATCAGTGTTGTTCCCTCACGCCCTGAGACTTTCATGGCTTCGCCCTGAGCCTTTTTCCCAAACATATCAGTTAGACTCCTCAATTAACCATTCAAACGATTTGCTATTCAACTTCTTAGTCGGACTTGTCAGCTGAATGGATATTTCAGCGCTGTCCGGGTTAAACCCTTCGGGCAACACCAGAACACCCCAGGCACCATCGCCGGGGAAGCTCTGAAAATAACGAAAGCCCAGGCTTTCTCCGCCCTTGGAAAACTGACTGGAAAGCTGGGACAACTCATAAGAGCTTTTTTTATCTCCGGTATGCCCTTCAAGGCGAACCTTCAGGGTCCCCCGCTGAAACTGATGCTGTCGGGCATTCTGGACAATAACCATACGCCATTGAAAGCGACGGGGGGCAGATGTGGGCACCAGTTCAAAATTTTGTACTGTCACCCCTAGGTCGGCTCTGTCCGGGTCCATGATTCCCCGGTAAAAACTGAGGTCCCGGTTGAGGGCACTTTTCTCCTCCCTCAGGCGCACCAATTCAAGACGGACCTCTTCAGCCGCCTCTTTGCTGATCCAGGCACTACGCTCGAGAATAGCAACCCGACGTCGAAGGGTATCCAGCTCTTCTGTCTGTTCCCCGTAATCGGTCTTGGTTATGGAAAGCTCAGCCCGCAGGATGCCAAGCTCCCGGGAGGCGATACTGACGCCAAGATAGAAACCTGCCGCAGTCATCCCCCCCAGCAACAACAGGAAGATAAAAGACATTCTGGCACGCTGAGCCGGATCATCGGCCACAACAACCATGCGCTTTTCCCGTCCGCCCGCCCCATCGTGGCGAGATGTCCAGAAACGGGGAAAATCCTTCAATGAAACCTCCTAAGCCAACAGGCCGACGAACAACACAATATCGGACTCAGGGTAACAGGCCGACAATTTCCAGCCCTTCCTTCTCGGGAAGTCCAAACATCACATTCATATTCTGAACAGCCTGTCCGGAAGCCCCTTTCACCAGGTTATCAATCACCGACAGAACTACCACGGTATCTCCACCTTCCGGGCGATAAAGCGCGATACGGCACTGGTTGGCTCCCCGCACGCTCCGGGTTTCCGGCAGGCTGCCCAAAGGCATAACATCCACAAACGGCTCATCCCTGTAGGTTTTCTCATACAGAGTCTGCAGTTCTTCCAGACGGGTACCGGGCCTATCCAGCAGGCGAGCATACAAGGTGGCATGAATTCCGCGAATCATCGGTAAAAGATGGGGAACAAAGGTCAGGTTCTCCACGCCACCACCACTCATAACCGACAGGCCCTGGGCAATTTCCGGCAAATGCCTGTGCCCAGCCACGCCATAGGCATGGAAAGAGTCACCCGCTTCACACAGCAAAGTGCCAATACTGGCCTGGCGCCCGGCACCACTGACTCCGGATTTACAATCGGCCACCAACCCTTCATGGGAAATCAACCCTGCATCCAGCAACGGCTTGTATCCCAGCTGTACAGCCGTTGGATAACATCCGGGATTGGCCACCAGGCGAGCCTTGGCTACGGCTTCGCGATTCACTTCCGGCAAGCCGTAAACCGCTTCCGCCACCAGCTCAGGGCAGGCGTGAATCATGTCGTACCATTTCTCCCAGGTGACAACATCTTTAATACGAAAATCTGCCGCCAGATCAATCACCCGCACGCCACGCTCCAGCAGCTCGGGCACCTGCTTCATGGCAACGCCGTTGGGGGTGGCAAAAAAGACTACATCGCAGGCCGCCAGGGTTTCGGTATCCGGCTCGGTGAAACACTGGTCAATATGCCCACGCAGATTAGGATAGAGATCATCAACCCGTCGACCGGCTTCAGCCCGGGATGTTACCGCTGCCAACTGCACAGACGGATGCCGTGCCAGCAGCCTCAGCAATTCAACACCTGTATACCCGGTACCACCAACTACGCCTGCCTTGATCACATTCCTCACCCGTTATTGCTGTTAAATTTGTCCGGTCATTATAAAATGATCTCCAACAAATCAATACCCTGACAATACGACTGGGCAATTCTGCAGGAACAATAGATTATATCCAGGTATTCCCGACCCATCTGGCGCATAGCAACACCAAGGCGCAAGAGTTTACCCGTAGCTGCCATTTTGTGGGAGAAACAATTGTCCCAGTAAATTATGTGTTCAGCTTATCACCGGATCATTCTGAGATTTCTTACTCAACAGGCTGTTGAGTCAGGGGATAGCGACCTGTGAACATCAAACATTCATCACCGAACATGGACAGGTTCCGCCATAAACTGGCAGATATTGATGCCCTGCCACAACTTTCATTACTGGGGTTAATATCCGGTGTAATCACAGCCATAGTGATTATGCTGTTCCGGGAAACAATTACCTTTTTATCGTTCCTTTTTATGGTGGGCGCACCGGAAGGCGCTTACCAGCAGCTGCCCTGGGAATGGCGAACCCTGCTTCCTGTCGCTGGCTCCTGTCTCCTTGTCATTCCCCTGTTTTTTATAAGCAAGAAATATGTCCGGGTGGGTATTGTCCATGTCATTGAACGTCTGGACTGGCACCAGGGTCGTCTTCACGCTGGCAACCTGCTTCATCAGTTTTTCGCTGGCGCTATCGCTATTGCCAGCGGGCACTCTATTGGACGGGAAGGGCCTGCTGTTCACCTGGGGGCTGCTGCAGGCAGTCTGCTTGGACAATCCATGAAACTGCCCAATAACAGCCTGAGAATTCTGGTGGCCTGCGGTACCAGCGCAGCTATTTCAGCCGCCTTTAATACTCCCGTCGCAGGCGTTATATTCGCCCTGGAAGTGCTGTTAATCGAGTACACCTTCGCAGGGTTTCTGCCTGTTATGCTGGCATCTGTCAGTGCCGCCAGCATCACTCAGTGGATGTATGGAGTCGACCCGGCTTTTCTGGTGCCGGTTATTGATATTGACCTGCTCAGGGAACTGCCCATGGTGATATTGATTGGGATAACCATGGGAATATTGGGCATTCTGTTCTGTAAGCTGATCGTATTGACCAACCAGTGCACGGTGAATATCTCCCCGACAGTAAAACTGTTTCTTGCCGCAGTCATAACCGGCCTGCTGGCCACAGCTGCTCCTTCAATTATGGGGGTAGGTTATGGCACGGTAACTTCATTAATGATCGACAGCCATGCTCCGCTGTTTCTAGCCACCATCCTTGTTTGTAAGTTGCTGGCCAGTTCAGCCAGTATCGGCCTTGGGGTTCCAGGCGGCCTGATCGGCCCCACCCTGTTTTTGGGAGCCAGTGGCGGGATTCTCAGCGTTACCCTAATCAGCTTTATTCCCGGTCTGGATACCAGCAGCAATGGTTTTCATGCCATGATAGGTATGAGTGCCATGCTAGGCGCTGTGCTGCAAGCCCCACTTACGGCGCTGGTAACCGTTGTAGAAATGACCCGCAATCCAAGCCTGCTGTTTCCTGCCATGCTGGCTATTGTTGTTGCCTCTCTCATCGCCCGCCTGCTATTAAGGCAACCCGGCATCTTTGAACAGGTACTCAGCCTGTGGGGATTTAACCGGATTAATAATCCTGTCCACAAAGCCTTTGCCCGGATTGGTCTCACCAGCCTGATGAACAGAAGTTACGCCCGGATTGAACGGCTTATGCCTGCTCAAGAGCTTATAAAACTGCTGGAGTCAGAACCTGACTGGATAATGATTTCAGACGATGAAAAAAACAAAGCCCTGATGCCTGCAAAAAACCTGACCCTTTACCTCCACAATGAAGACAGTGATATTGATTTGTCCGGTAATTCTATTATCGACCTTCTTGAAATTCCGTCTTTGCGTTATGGAACCTGTGCTATCAGTCAACAGTCGTCAGTCTTTGATGCCTGGGAGCTTATGGGTGCAAAGCAGGTAGACAGTCTTTATATCTACAGCCAGAATCGCCAGGGAGTCCAAAGCATCGTCGGCGTTATCACCCGGGAAGACCTGGAACGTTATTCTCAGGTATAATCCTGGAAAATACCGATAGCAGCGGCTAACAAGAACTGCGGCATGAATGGGGTGTGTTATGTATCTGTGGATTAAAGCGTTCCATATTATCAGTGTCGTATGCTGGTTTGCGGCTATTTTTTACCTGCCTCGCCTGTTTGTTTACCATGCCGACACAACCGATTCTGCCGGCAACGAACGCTTCAAGATTATGGAGCGCAAACTCTACCGCGGAATCATGACCCCCGCCATGATCATGACTCTGGCCTTTGGTATATGGCTTGTATATCTGGTGCCATCCTATATGCAACAGGGCTGGATGCATGCAAAGCTGGCTCTTGTCATCCTGCTGATTGCCTATCACCATATCTGCGGGAGGTATGTAAAAACCTTTGCCGCAGATGCCAACACCCGTAGCCATACTTTTTATCGGGTATTCAACGAAATTCCTGTACTGTTGTTGATCGCTATTGTTCTGCTGGTTGTTGTTAAGCCTTTTTAAGAAGGCCAAAAATATAAGAATGATAAGGGAAGTCTGCGCGCGTAATCACATCATTGCTGGCGACCCTTCCGCTCGCCGCCAGCCTGAACGCGAAGAGGGCGTGTCAACACCGTTATTGATCACTGCATATGCCCCCGGAAGACTCTGGAATAATAAGAACATCAGGATACTCTTTCCTGAACATCTCCCAGCTCAACTCTACACTGCGCATATGTTCTTCCGGCGTCACCCCACATTTTGCCATGTAGATGGTGTTGTAGTATTTTATATTCAAATCCCGATCCACAAAGACCTGAAAGCCAGCTTGTTTTGCCCCCCAGGCTGTATTAACAACACAGTCTGCGTCAAAACACCCCATGGGCATAACAGTCGTGGCCCCCATGTTACGAAGAGCATCCCCCAGCTTCCCGGAGATAGCGACATCCAGGCTTTCCTTATCGAGCCGACTGTAGGTATAAAAGGCATTACTGACATTTTTCACAAAAAGTCTGTATTGTCTCTCTTTCGCGAAGGTCAGGGCTGTCACAAGATCGGGTAACGTCCGGCCTTGTCCCTCATAGTTCACATCAACAAAAACAACATCCTTTGTGTGGGCAAAGTAGTACAGCAGTTCAGCCTGATCCTGAAGAGTTCGGGTAATCTCCTGAAAATCATAAGTTCTTACGTATTCTTTCTGCATATCTATTACCAGAATGGCGACTTTCTCCCCTCTACCCAGAAGCTGCCGGATATGGGCGATAGTCTCATCCAGGCCCGCTTCTCCCTTTGGGATAAACGATATCAACAGCAGCCAGAAGCTGTAGCGGAACAGATTATTCCTTCCTGTCCGCATATGGCACCCCCAGCAACAAACCATCTCGTTTATCCCTTCACCAACTGACAGCATCGACTGACAGCAACGAGACAGAACTGTTTTTTCACCTTTCATGACACACTGACAACCACTGCATCTGATTGCTGATTGCGACAACCTTTTGAGGAGATTAGGTTTCATTTGCTAGAATAACAAACCCTGCAACCTGAAATACCTGACGCGCTATAACGATAAGAAAAAGCTGGATATCACTCTTTTCCCTACATACGCAAATGTATGCGGGCGCTTCGGAAGAAACAGAAGCGGTAAAGTATTAATCTGTTCTGCGCCGTCAGTAACCAGAAGATTATCCGTTGAATACAAAAAGCAAGGAGCACTCCATGAGTTCAGACTGTCTGTTTTGTAAAATTATCAGTGACGACATGCCTGCCACTAAAGTCTATGAAGACGACAAGGTGCTGGCTTTTCGGGATATTTATCCCGCTGCCCCTAATCATATGCTGGTGATTCCCAAAGAACATATCACCACACTGAATGATGCCCGACAGGAACATGCCGGGCTGCTTGGGCATATGATACTGACAGCCAGCAAACTGGCGAAAGAGGAAGGCTTTGCGGAAGACGGCTACCGTGTTGTGATGAACTGCAACAAGCAGGGCGGACAGACTGTTTACCATATTCATCTGCATCTGCTCGGAGAACGGGCCATGGGCTGGCCTCCAGGTTAATCTCCGGAAAAGAAAAAGGGAAAAGCTTGAAGTTTTTCCCTTTTCTATCATGATTTTTATAAAATCTCTTTTTACTGACCATCCAGCTCTTTAATTTCAAAGTCGTGGGAAATGTCCACGCCAGCTTTGCCCAGCATAATAGAAGCTGAACAATATTTATCCGCAGACAGTTCAACCGCCCTGCGCACCAGATTCTCTTTCAGGTTATGGCCAGTTATAACAAAGTGCAGATGAATTTTGGTAAATACCGCCGGAACCGCATCGGCCCGCTCACTGTCCAGCCGCACTTCGCAGTCAATCACCTGCTGGCGGGATTTTTTCAGGGTGTTCACGACATCAACGGAAGAACAGCCACCAACAGACATCAAAATCATTTCCATGGGGCTGGGGGCTGACTCTGTACCTCCATGCCTGGCAGAGGTATCCATCATGATGCTATGTCCGCTGCCGGAACGTCCGGCGAAACGCATTCCGTCAATCCACTTAACCTGAGCTTTCATACACTCTCTCTGATTATCTCTCTGACAATTTATATGTATAAGCAACGTATTAATATTATATAAACAGCACCGACGCAGAACAGTGTAAAACCGGGGCCGGGGGGAGTGTCGTCACCATACAGCAATTCCCCATGAGCATCTTCTACATTTTTAATTGTTCGCTCCTGAGCAAAACTCGTTTATGATGCAAGTTAGAAGATTTGCCTCTGATGAGACCTGCCTCTCATTTAAAGTACAGGTCAAGCCGCATAACTCGACACTATTTGCTTGCAGAATCGATAAAGTGTGTAGCCAGATCAAGATAATAACAATGCCGGGGTTTGTCCTTTACCGCAGAACTCCCGACAATAACGGAAGTTACAAATGGTAGTACGAACCCGTCATATCCCTCTGGAAAAGAAAGGGCGTATTGAGCACTTTCTGAAGCATTGCCATATACATCATTACCGTTCCCGCACAAACATTATCAGTGCAGGGGATAAATCCGACACGCTGTACTATGTCGTGGATGGCTCCGTCACTGTTTTTATTGAAGGCGACGAAGGTCGTGAGATCATTATTACCTACCTGAATCGTGGGGATTTTTTTGGTGAACTAGGCCTGTTCCTCAACTCCGACAACAGCGAACGTTCCGCCTGGGTCCGTGCACGTAACCACTGTGAAATCGCGGAAATCAGTTACGAGCGGGCCAGGGAACTGGCGCGGGAAATGCCCGATATTCTGTTCGATATCAGCAAACAGCTGGCCCAACGCCTGAAAATCACCACCCGCAAGGTCAGTGATCTGGCATTTTTAGATGTAACTGGCCGGGTTGCCAGAACCTTGCTGGATCTGTGCAAACAACCTGATGCCATGACCCATCCGGACGGTATGCAGATTCGCATCACCCGCCAGGAGATAGGCCGTATTGTGGGATGCTCCCGGGAAATGGTTGGCCGGGTTCTGAAAAACCTTGAAGATGAAGGCATAGTTTCGGTGAAAGGCAAAACCATGGTTGTCTTTGATGCCCGCTGATTTCCCCAAAAAACCATTGTAACCGGCGGGTTTGTGAAACCGGTCGGTTAATCGTATTATCCGTCGCCTTTTCCAGATGCTGAACAGGTGACAAAACCGGATGTCCACTGGCATTACCTCCCCCGACCGCTACCAGGCATTGCTGCAGGCCAAAGTTGAGCGCCTGCAGCAGCTGTTAGGTGAATTCCAGCCTCCGAAGCCGGACATTTTCAGCTCTGCCCCGGAAAACTTCCGTATGCGTGCCGAGTTCCGGGTATGGCATGAGGGCGAACACACCCACTACGTGATGTTTGACCAGAAAACACGGCAGCGTGTTTCCATTACCGAATTTCCCATTGGTTCCACGCGTATTAATGAACTGATGGAACCTCTGATGGATGCCCTGTGTACACAGGAAACCCTCAGAAAAAAGCTATTTCAGGTGGAATTTCTCACCACCCAGACCGGCGATGCAGTTGTTTCCCTGATCTACCACAAGAAACTGGATGATGAATGGATTGCCGCCGCGCGGCCTCTGCGGGAACAGTTTGGCATTGAGATTATCGGCCGGGCCCGCAAACAGAAAATTGTTCTGGACCGGGACTGGGTCACCGAAGAGCTCAACGTCAACGGACGACTCTTCCGTTACAATCAGGTAGAGAACAGTTTCATCCAGCCAAATGCCGGTATTAATGAAAAGATGCTGGGCTGGGCAGAAGAGGCCACCAACGACAGCACCGGCGATCTCGTCGAACTCTACTGCGGAAACGGTAACTTTACCTGTATTCTGGCCCGCAATTTTAACCAGGTTCTGGCCACGGAAATTTCCAAATCATCAGTGAATTCCGCCAGCAAAAATTTCGAAATGAACGCCGTGGATAACGTCATCATTGCCCGTATGTCCAGCGAAGAGTTTACCCAGGCCCTTAACCGGGAACGGCCTTTCCGCCGCCTCAGCCATGTGGATCTGGACAGTTACAATTTCACTACCATCTTTGTCGATCCTCCCCGGGCCGGTCTCGACCCTGATACCGAAGCCCTGGTTCAGCGTTTTGACCATATTGTCTATGTGTCCTGTAACCCAAACACTCTAAAAGACAATCTCTCCAACCTGACCAAAACCCACACTATCGAAAAGCTGGCTCTATTCGATCAGTTCCCCTATACCGATCATATCGAGAGTGGAGTGCTACTGAGTCGCCGGTAACTCTTAACTCAGTCCGGCCATACAGTTGCCCGGCCATACAGTTGATAGAAGCCTGCCGGATTTAACGTCAACGCCCGACTTTTTCGCAATAGGTTGGCGTTAAGTCCGACAGGCTCCTAGACTGGGGCAAAAACACTAATAAGTATCTTTCACCATGTCCCAGTCCATGCCCCCGTCAGAGCTGCCACTTCATTATCTGGTGATTGCCGGTCTTTTCCTGTTTCTGGCAGGTTGCGCAGCCAGCAAGCATACGGCGCGCCCAGCCAAGCCCCCAAAGCCTGTTGATGTATTAATGCTGGCCTACGATAACGGCGATGGCCGGGCCTTCCGTACCCTGCGTCCAGAGCTGGATAAAAGGGATATTCGCTGGCATATCATTGCCTTTGGCCCTGCCACTGCGCTGTTTCCCGATGGAGACAATATTACCCGGCTCAATGACCAGGTTTCTCCTGAACGGGCGAGCCAATGGCTCACTGATCGCAATGCTGAGCTGCCACCGGAAATCATTTCAACCCTTACGAAACAGTTTGCGCCCACTATTGTTCTGACGGGCATGGCCCACGCAGCGCAGGCCCGGCTGACTAATGACTGGTGGCAGCAGGGAGCCTGGACTGTGGCCTTCTACGACAATATGGAGCCGCCTGCGGGCCAGCAGTGGGTCGCTTCCTGGCTGGCCCAGACACCTCCACTTGAACAGCTTCTGGTTCCATCACAGTACCTTGCCAACAGTTTTTCCCAGGCCATTGTCCGCTCAGGAAGTCCGGTAACCGTTCGCCACCCGGCTCTGCAGGAGTGGCGGGAAACCTTTACCCGGGAAGAACCTGAAACCCTGAGGCAACCCCTGGAACTTGATACCCGACCCATAGCCCTGATTGCCGGTGGCTATGGCAATGATTATGAAAATAATCTCTCCCTGATGGCCTTCGCCATAGAGCTGCGTCCGGACCTTCAGTGGTTGATAACACCCCATCCCCGCACCAATGCAGCCGTTGAGAATAATCTTGCCCGGAAGGTTGGAGAGAACAATCTCAAAGTTATTACCGATATTCCCACCGTACGTCTGGCCAGTCTGGCAAAGCTGGTAATAACCCACCGCTCAACCGTTGGCTGGATGGCTGCACAAATGGGAGTCCCGGTTATTTTTGTGCGCCAGGAAGAGAGCACCAACACTCTGGACCAAGGCAATATCCGCGTGGTGAACAGTGAAACCTCTCTGTTGAATGCCATTCACCGGCAGCTGGACGCTCCGCTATTCACTGGCACAACCAAACACTCAGCGGAGAAGTATCCCTCTATTGTTGATGTTCTGGAGAAAAAACTCCGGGAAGTTCCTGCGACAAGCCTGAAAGTTGAGTCCGTCAGCGGTGACCTTTCCCCTTAAAGCCGTGGAATTTTGCAGCTTTACTCTGGCTGGTCTCCAACGTTACGCTAAGGCGAATTCACGTTTTTATCCTGAGGTATCCGGAAGCGCCCATGCCAAAGTGGTTCACCCGCAAAGCATTCCTGTTATTTATGGTGTTATTTACCACCGGCGTGGTTCTTGTTATCTCCCTTTGCAATATTTCTGTCCGGCGTTCTGCCGCACCTTTTCTGTACAGTAATTTTCAGCAGCTTCCGGTCAATGATGTAGGCGTAGTGCTGGGTACCAGCCGCTACACCTCCGATGGCAAACCAAATGGTCACTACTATCGCCGTCTTGAAGCTGTCGCCCTGCTGGTGAAAAAGCAGCGTATCCGTTACGTACTGGTAAGCGGGGACAACGGCACTCGCTGGTACGATGAGCCCACCCGCATGAAGCAGGATCTGATTCGCCTGGGCGTACCTGCCAATATTATTTATCGGGACTATGCCGGGTTCCGCACTCTGGACTCCATTATGCGGGCACGGGATGTTTTTAACCTGGAATCTTTTACGATTATCTCCCAGCAATTCCAGAACGAACGTGCTCTCTATATTGCCCGGGCCAATAACATCAACGCTATTGCATTTAATGCCCGGGGAGTTTTGATTTCCTCAGACTACAACAACCGCATTCGGGAAATACTTGCCCGAGTGCTGGCTGTACTGGAAATCCATCTTCTTGATACCGGCCCTGCCGTTCTTGGCCCGGCGGTTAACATAGGAACTACTCCTCCTACCTGAATATTTCCTATTCTGTAGGATATGTTCAGTTCCTCTCCCGTTGTGGGTGCCACTCTGATTGTTGCCGGCACAAGCATTGGTGCCGGCATGCTTGCCCTGCCCATGATCTCCTATGGGCTGGGGTTTCCTGCCATGGCCGGCTTAATGCTGATTGTCTGGGGGCTGATGGTGGTCGCGGCTCTGGTGACCATGGAAGTCAATCTGGCGGTCAAACCGGGCTGCAGTCTGTTTGTAATGGCAAAGGAAACCCTTAAGGGAAGAGGCCGGATACTCTCCGTCGGTTCCATGCTGTTTCTCTATTACGCCCTGTTGTCCGCCTATATTGCTGGCGGAGGAAGCCAACTGTCGACTTATCTTCAAACAGCGGAAAACTCTCCGCTACCTTCTTCCTTCTGGGGCCTGATTCTATTTACCGTAATCTTTGGCTTTATCTCTTCGGCCGGGGTCAGGAGTGTTGATATCTGCAACCGGCTGTTGTTCCTGCTGATGCTGTGTACCTTTGCCCTGTCACTTGGCCTTCTGGCCCCAACCGCTGATATGGAGAAACTGCAGGTTGTCCCGGATACTCCCCTGCGGGGACTACTGATACTTCCGGTGATATTCACCTCGTTTGGCTTCCATGGCAGCATTCCAAGCCTGATCGCCTATGCCGGCTCCAATCGTAAAACATTGAAAAGGGTGTTTATCTGGGGAAGTTTTCTGCCCCTGCTGGTTTACCTTCTTTGGCTGGCTACAACCCTTGGGCAGCTGGATAATCAAACCTTGGCAAACCTCTCCGGAAAGGGAAACGTAAGCGCTCTGGTCAATGCACTCTCAAACCAAAGCAGCCAACAGCTCTCCTTAAGCCTTCATATATTTACCAACCTGGCTCTGGTCACTTCATTTCTGGGGGTCGCCCTGGGATTGTTTGATTTTATTCACTCAGCAATAAATTCTCGCTCCCGAATAAAAACAGCCCTGATTGTTTATATTCCTCCCCTGACTATTGCCCTCTTCCTTCCCGGCGCTTTTGTTATTGCCTTGAGCTATGCGGCACTGGGACTTGCGGTATTGGCAATTCTTTTACCAGCGATGATGGCAGGCAAACTGAAACAACAATCTGTGATAAGCCATTGGCCAGGAGGTATTCTCTTCTGGCCAATGGTTATTTTCGGATTGATGATCTGTGTACTCAGCCTGAGAGGTGCTTAGCCCGGATATTTCATAAATTGCCCCGAAGATCGCGCCGGGCCTTGTTGCTCTAAGGTGTTTGGCGAAGAAGCACCGTACCGGGGTGTACGGTCGACTGAGTCAAATCTCCTTAGAGCGGCAGGGAACAAGCGAGATCGGGAGCATGTTTATGAAATATCCGGGTTAGCCCCTGTTGAGGTTTTAGGCAGCGCTATTTCTTCTTGCGCTTCTTCTTTCTGCGATGCCCTTGCCGTTTCTGGGGAATCTGCAGCGCCTGTTCAGTTAACCGTACCCATCCTTTGTCGTTTACGGAAACAAACCGCTCAAGATCGGTTTCAATATGGTCCGGATGCACTTCAAAGTCTTTGTCACGGCCTGGGTGATAATCCCAGTACAGCTCTTCGCCCGGTTCAATATCCCTCAACGACATAGCCACAACATGCTGATCTTCAGTTACAAACATTTCCATATTGGGTTCATCATGGCTGTTGGCATAACGCATAAGGTTTGAACCGGTCGCGCCATCAATACCTGTTTCCAGTGACGGATACTCCCCCCGCCAGGGCTGGTTATCTTCCTCTTCATCCACCAGCCAGAGAATGTAGGTGTCCTGGTTCAGGAACTGGGGCAAGCCCTGTTCATTGCGCTGCCACATAACATAGCGGCCCGTTGCCGGTACCAGCAGACGGAATGATTTAACGCCAGTGTACTCGCCAACGACCCGCCCGGCAGGAATAAAGTCTTTGGTAAATAAACCGGTACCGGCACCCGGAACCTGACTCTGACCGTCCTGCAAATGGAACTCGTAATTTGCCAGCCGTGCCTTCAATTCCGCAATTTCACCTTGAAGGCTGGCCAGCCGCTCTTCCAGAGATATGGCTGCCTGGCTGGCATTAAGATCAGTATCATTCATGGAGGTTATGCATCCCTTCATATTCTGGTCTGTGTCCACCACCTACTCCCTGTGGTTGTTAGTTCAGCTTATCAGCTTGTTAGGTGATTAAAAGGCCCGGCTTGTTATGTTTCTGGAAATTATGGTTAGTATCTAACGGACTGGATATGAGTAGTGTAAACATAATCAACGGACAACCCCTGCACACCCTGGTTGAAGACATCAAAAGATCTCCTCAAAACTATCAAGTTATGCGCGATATGGATGACCGTGAACACCTCCACCACCGTTCCGGCTATGTAATCTGGCAATGCCGAAGCACCGGTGTTATTCGCACTTGCAGTATGGCCAAATTCTATTGCCAGTGTAACCGGGGCATATTTGATGACCAATTAATGATAAAAACCCTGCATGAACGCAACGTGTTAGGTCGTGTTCTGCCCGGTAGTCAACGTACAGCCTGTGGGCTGAAGCATAATGCCCGGCCAGTTGTGTCCGGTTCCCTTTCAAGTAGAACGTCTGCCCCCGCGGAGGCTCTACCCACTTCATCTTCCAGTGCACATTCCACTTCTACATCAGATTCGGCATCAGATTCGGTATCAGAACATGTTTCATCGTCTAACAAAGAAAGAGAATCACCTTCTGTAAACCCGCTCCCTATCCATCGGAGACAAGTCCGACGCACGCGTAGTCACAGGGCCGGAAGGCAACAGACTTCCGAGCATGGTCTCAGCCCTCACTGGATAAGATTTTATAAAGATCCGACATACTGCATTCCCGGCCATACCTGGAACCTGGCGGCAATCCATTCCATGGGAGAATCCGCACTGGAAAATATCCATAACCATATTCAGTTATTGTTTCCTATTCGGACAGTCAGCGACCACAACCCTAATGCCCCCCTGTTAACCAATGATATAATCGCGGCGGTTCACGGGGATGATGAAATCAAGAGAAAAATTATTCAGTCGATGGATCTGATGCTGAATCATTGGGGCATTATTCGTGAAGGTATCAGCCTTAAACTGGACATGAAGAATTACCGCCGGTTCTACCGCTGGCTACCCCCTCCAGGCATGAGTGATACAGACCATAACCGGCTGCGGATCAGCCGTATGCTGAATTTCCTCCATGAAGTTGGCTTTGGCCCCTTCGCCAAACACCTGCACGATTTTATTCAGCACAAACGCACACTAAATAAACTGCCACAAAACAGTTACTGGTCCCGGGCCATAGGCCAGGTTCAAACCCAGAAACAACCACCGGAAGAGCATAGACCGGCACCAGCCAGAATACCCGTTGCAGAAAGAGCAGCTGCACCTGAAGCCACTAAACAGAAGCGATGGACCCGACAAGGGCACCCCCTCAATTTCTATACCATTCAAGCTCAGAACCTAAGGGGAGAGGTGCAGAATGTAGAAGTCAGCCCAGACAACTACGGTCGTGTACGCAATATGCGATCAGCCGACCGGGAAAGCAGAACAGCAGAAGGCGGTACACAATCCGTGACTTTCTTTGACAGAAATTTTGACGAGGATACTTATTTCCTTTCAAACACCTATATTCATTCTGTCGGCAATATTGAACAGCCTATTCGAATCAATGGATTCCACTACAAAAGCGTTGAGCACTATTTCCAGTGCCAGAAATTTATGCTGGCTCCAGCGCAAGGCAGCGATCCAAAGCAACGACAAAAGGTCATAAATCTTATCTACAATGCTCCCAGTGGAGGAGCCGCTGCCACTATCGGCAAAAACCAATACTACGGAAACCTTGTGAACTGGCAGCACTGGGATCGCATCAAGTATGACGTGATGTACGACGGCATATACGCTAAATTCAGCCAGCATCAGGTACTGAGAAACCAGTTATTACAGACCAAACAGAAGCTTCTGGTGGAAGTCTCCGGCTGCAAAACATGGGCTCATGGCGACCATAGAAACTCCGGAGCAAACAATACCGGGCAGATACTCGCAGCCATTCGGGAAAGACTGCAACGGGGAACATAAAACTGAAATTTCCCACATGTAAAATCGGGATAATACTTCTGATATAAACCTGTGGTAAACATACAGACTGTAGAAAATAACAATAACGATTGGAAACGGTTTTTACCCAGTCGTATGTTAGAATCGGCCACTACCCTCTTTTCACCTTACTTCGGGGGCTGCCTCTTAGATGATTACGGCTTACCAGATCCAGGACAATAGCATCATTATCAACCAGCTGGGTCTGAATGACAGTCTACCTGGCGAAACAGTCTGGCTGGATGTGGTGGAACCGTCGGATGACGAGAGGGACTGGCTGGACAGGTATTATGTTGAAGAGGTTCCGGACAGCGAAGACCTGAACGAGATTGAGGCCACCTCTCGTTTTTACCAGGATAAAGACGGCCTGCATATCACCAGTTTTTTCCCTCACCGTTCCGGTAAGGAAGTGCGTAACACCAGCGTATCTTTCAACCTTCGCCCCCACCTGCTGGTGACTCTGCGGGATGAAGAAGTCGGCCTGTTTCGCCTGGTGCGTAACTACCTTAAGCGCCAGCAGTTTGAACTGGATTCCCCCATGGTGGTGTTAACCGCCCTGTTTACCGCGAAAGTGGATTACCTCGCCGACCTTCTGGAAGAGGTTTATGAAAGCCTGGATGCCGTGAGTGAAACCACCCTGCGGGAAGATACCAACGACGAAACCCGCGACCAGGCCCTGAAAGATATTGCCATGCAGGAAGACCTGAACGGAAAAATCCGCCTTAGCCTGCTGGACAGCCAGCGCTCCCTGCGTTATCTGGTTCGTAACCGCCGTATTCGCCTGGCGGATATTCACCAGCAGGAGATTATGGAGATGTTGCGGGATATCGACTCGTTGCTGCCCCATACTGCCTTTCTGTTCGACAAAATCAACTTCCTCCAGGAAGCGGTGATGGGTTTTATCAACCTGGAACAGAACAAAATCATCAAGATTTTTTCGGTAATGGCCACTGTCTTTATGCCGCCAACACTGATTGCCAGCAGTTACGGAATGAACTTTTCAGATATGCCGGAACTGGGATGGGAGTTTGGTTACCCAATGGCCCTGGCATTTATGGTGGTCAGCGGATTAAGCACTTACTGGGTGTTTAAACTGAAAGGCTGGCTGTAGTTCTGCCCCAAGCTCTGTTAAATATAAATAGTTCGCCAGCACTCATCCTGTCATTTTAAGTTCGCGCACACAGGCCCGGAGTTTATCAGCAAAAGCTGACTTACCCACAGCTTTTGAACGGGGATTATCGGAGAGTTCAGCAACCTTCTTTTCAAGTGTGCCGGCAAGCTGTTGGGCGCATTGTTTCATAACCTCCGCTTCTGTCATTTTCAACACCTTCGAAGATGGATTCTGGCTGCCAGTCACCAGCCGTGCAAGCATCATGGCATCCGATTTCAACGCCTTTTCGCCAAACACTCCCAACAGGAACTCCCGTGCACCCGCCTTCCCGGGAATCCTCTGGCTGCGATAATCATTAATCTTGTTCAACAGCTCAGGTTGGCTCTTGCTCTTCCCTATAATTTTCCGTGCACAGTTCTTTACTCTCAACTGTGTCATTTCCAGTAATACACTGTCATGATCGGCTGGTTCCAGCCTGGCCAGTAACCTGGTTTCCACCAGACGATTGACGTCATCAGCCATACTGGCCAGAAAAGCAATATGCTGAGCTTTACCCGGAGAGTGTTGTTCCAGATAACTCTGTACCACCAGTTCGGCATCGGTCCGGGCCTGGAACAGAGCATCAGCCCCCTGTTTTTCCGCCGCTTTGAGATTGACGTTGACACCACTTTCATCCAGTTCATGTTGTTGCAAACGAAAATCATCAACACCACATCCTTCTGCACGGGCAAGGATTTTAATCGCGCCCTGCCCATCCGTTGATTGCATATGGGATTTCACGTAACTGGCACTATCAGAAAAAAACACATGGGCGGATGCTGCTTCCATAAAGTTTCGGTGCTGGCACAGGGAGCTGGCGATCTGCTCCTGACCACGACTTGTAGCCAAAAACAGGTTAACGTGGATATCAGCTTCCAGCTCTTTCAGACGACCAAGTATGGCCTTCTGGCAAAACGCGAATTCTCTATGGGACAGCTGATCACAGACAATTTCCAGTTGCTTCATGGTATTGACCGACTTCAGTACCCCTTGAGCCTGGTTTAGGTTCCCGCAACGACTGATTTCCTGAAGATTGCCAACAATAATGTCCGGAACAGAGTCCCCGTCATAGATTTGCCTGATAACCGGCTGATGGCTGGAAACCGTACGTTGAGCGAGGGAAGTTTGGGGAACCTCAGCAAAGGAAACGACGGCTCCAGCCTTCTCATTCTGGACTCCATGGTAAGCTGTTCCCGGTACAACCTGAACCTGGCCAGTTCCGGAGGAAACAGGTTTTTCCGCCCCGCCCCCAGTCCCAATGGGTGGAAAATGGGGGGAGACCCGCTGAATATCTACGCCACCAGCCATAACAGTGCCTTCCTTTGTCCAACTCACTGTTTTCAGTATAAAAAAGGTTGCCACAGGGGCAGCCTTTCTTTAATAACCTCCGGCTCAGACGACTTTCCGCCGCCTCATTTGCCAGAACAGGGCCAATAACGTCAAAATTACCGGCACCAGCAGGATATTGATCAGCTTAAGGGTACTGCCCAATTGATCAATTTCCTTATTGAGCTGGTGCTGAACATCCCTGAGCTGCTTACGGATTTTCAGTTTCTCCTGCTTGAATTTGTCCAGCTCCTGGAGCTGTTCATCGCTCAGTACCATGGCCTCTTTACCAGACTTCTGCATCTGCAGTTCCATCAGGCGTTTTTCCGTGTCCTGCAGCTGATTGCTGAGTTCCTCTTCTGTTTTCAGGAAGCGGGCCTGGGCATTGCGCTCCAGCTCATCAACCCTGGTAAATGGTCGTGAAAACTGTCCACGGCTGCGGATGCTGATCAGGTCCGCGTTACCCGCCAGGTTATCTACCATATTGACGACCATGTCACCATTGTTGGCGAAAGGGTTCACCATCTGTTGGCCAAAGAATTGTGTAATCTGCACCCACAACCGATTGGAAAGCGCATCAGTATCTGTGACAACAATAATGTTGGCTGGCTGTTGGGACGTCATTAACTGGGGAGCATATTCCTCAGCTTTCACATCACTCTTTCCTTCCTGTTTTTGCTCTTCTTCCTGCTCCTCAAGGGCTGGGGTTTGATCTTTCCCTCCAACCTGAGAAGCCGTACTTTTATCTTCCTGCTTGGGGCGACCATCGGGGAAAGCGGTTTTGACCTGTCCGGTAATTCGGGCAGCTAGAGTGTAACGTTCGCCGGTTGGCTTAAATTCCTTAAACAGCACTTTAGGGTCAAACATCATCGCCAGCTGGCCAGAATCCAGCAATGCGGAACTCTCGCTGGATTGAATCAAAGGCTCAAAACCAATCTCAGCGCCCTCTTTCAACTGCAAGGCACCGGCACTGGCAAAGTTCACGGTTTTCAGGCTGCCGGTGACAACGTCCTTACTGTTAAAATTGGCAGAGCCGTAACCAAGAATTCCCAGATGGCGAACAGGACGTCCCATACTGCCTCCTACGGAAAGAGCATACTGCTCATCGGCCACAAAACGGTCTTTGACCATTTCCAGCCCCCAGGCTCCGAGCAGCTGCTCAAGATAAGCTGACTGGGGGCCGCCGCCCATGCCATACATGCCTCCATCGCCTCCGGCAGCTTCTGCATAAGGGTCAAGAAAAATCAGGGTATGGCCGCCTTTCAGCACATACTGGTCAACGGCGTATTGCGTGGCCGGGGAAAGCTCCGGCAACACCAGCACCAGAAGACTTATGTCGTCAGGAATAGTAGTTACAGATTTATCCAGATACTGAACGTCATAGAGCTTATCCAGCTGCGACATACTGATCCAGGGTTGCTTTGGCTGGCGGGTAGCCATATCAAAACCACCACCATTCAAAGCAATAATACTGCTGATAACACCCAGTTTGGGTTTGATTACACGGCTAACGCTGTATATCAGGTTACTGATATCGTATTCCAGAAAACGTTCTTTATCTGGGGAAATAAAGCTGATGATTTCTGTGTTCCTGACAGGCTCCGTAGTTTGATCAGCACCTGTTCCAGAGTCCGCCTTCTCCTTTTCAGGCTTATCCGGGGCCCCTATAGCCACCAGCCCCATATACACAGTCTGGCCTCTGCCCATAGCGAGGGGGACTGCCTGCAAGCCATAACCCGAAGCCTGGTCCTCCTGCTCAGAGAAAGGTTCAGGGTCAATCACTTCCAGCTTTACACGCCCATCGGAAATCTGCACATACTCCTGCAACACTTCCTGAATCCGCCTGGCATAATTGCGAATCTGGGGAACACCTTCTGTCTGTCCCCGGGAGAAATAGAATTTCAGGGTGACCTGTTCTGGAAGGTTGCGTACCAGGTTCTCTGTTCCCTGTGACAGGGTATAAAGACTGTCTTCTGATAAATCCACCCGTACGCCTCGGAACAGCGCATTAACAGCAATGGCCACCACCAGTACTGCCAGGGCAATTATCACCAGGCCAGCTTTGGAAAACAGTTTATTGTTCATTCTTCCGGCCTCCCTTTTAGTCCGCTTTCTTCATATCGATAACCACTGCTGTCGCCAGCAACCAGGCCCCTATCATGATCAGGAAATACAACAGATCACGAATATCCAGAACGCCACGGCTGATAGCTTCAAAATGAGTCAGGAAACTCAGACCGGCGACAGCGTCCACCAGCATGGCCGGTGCCCAGGCCTGGAAAGCTTCCAGTACAAGGGGGAAACCTGCCACCACAAACAGAAAACAGAGAACAACCGTAAGAATAAAGGCGATCACTTGGTTATTGGTAGCCGCAGACATACAGGAGCCAATTGCCAAAAAGCCCCCCGCCATCAACCAGCTGCCGATATACCCGGCGAGGATCACCCCGTTATCCGGGCTGCCCAGGTAATTCACCGTTATCCAGGTGGGAAATGTCAGGGCCAAAGCTATTCCGGTAAACACCCATGCCGCCAGGAACTTGCCCAGCACAGCACTTCTCAGGGTGACGGGAAGAGTCAGCAGCAATTCCAGGGTTCCTGTTTTCCGTTCTTCCGCCCATAAGCGCATGCTTACGGCAGGAATAAGAAAAAGATAGAGCCAGGGTTGGAACATAAAAAATGGCATCAGGTCAGCCTGCCGTCGTTCATAGAACCCACCAAGATAAAATGTGAAAACCCCATTCAGCATCAGGAAGATAACAATAAACACATAAGCCAGGGGCGTTGAGAAATAACTCCCCAGATCCCGCCGGAAAATGACAGCAATATGGTTCATCAGGCCACCTCCCGGCTTGTGTTTATATCTGTAACTGAGCCTGTCAGGTGCCGGAAAACATCATCCAGCCGCCCACGCTCCATAAATATCTCTTCAACCGCCCAGCCACTGCTTTTCACCAGCTCGTTCACCGGGTGGAAGAGTTCAGCGCCCTCTTCCGGCAGAACGGTATAACGCCCGGTATGATCTGGACTGGTCTCTACGCCAGCGACACCACTCAAACCAGAGAGAGCCTGGCGGATAGTAGCTTCATCAGTTTCCGGCAGGTTCAGGGTAATAGCCCTGTGATAACGGGAGCGGGTTTCCAGTTCAGAAGGTGTGGCGTCTGCCAGAATGCGACCTTCGGCAATCACAATCGCCCGGGTACAGACGGCGGTAACTTCCTCAAGAATATGGGTAGAGACAATAACGATCTTGTCTTTGGCCAGGCCGCGAATCAGTTCACGAACCTGATGCTTCTGGTTGGGATCAAGACCGTCGGTGGGTTCATCAAGGATCAGCACTTTAGGGTTATGGAGAATGGCCTGGGCGATGCCAACTCGCCGTTTGTAACCTTTGGAGAGGTTATCGATAGCCCGGTCAGCTACGGTTTCCAACTCCAGCAAGTCCATCACTTCCGCCATCCGCCGGGTTTTCTCGTTCCCGGAAAGCCCCCTGATATCACCGATAAAATGGAGGAACTGCACCGGCGTCATATCCCCATAGGCCGGTGCCCCTTCCGGAAGGTAACCCACCAGCTGCTTGGCCGCGACCGGGTCCGTCAGAACATCGTGGCCGAACACACTCACATGACCATTCGAAGGCTTAATAAACCCGGTCAGCATTTTCATTGTGGTTGATTTGCCGGCCCCGTTCGGGCCAAGGAACCCAAGAACGTCTCCTGGTGAAACAGTAAACGATATACCGTTAACAGCCTGAAAGCCCCCAAAGGCTTTCTTCAGATTATCAATTGTTATCATCTTTGATAAGATCCGGTGATTGATAAGCGACCCTGTTAGCTGACAAACATTAGCGCCTATTCCCTGACTCGCAAGGTCGGCGGAGCAACAAACAGATGCCCGACAGGCTTTCCGACAACAGCCAGATCAAATAATTCAAATGGCCCTGAGCCCGAACCTGGAATGCCCTGAGCTATGGGGTCTATCATTTTTTAAATAATCGGGGTTGGATTTGAACCTCATATCTCTATCAACCGAATGCCTCTAACCGGAGTCTGCACCCCCTAACAAACCCGGCAAAACTCCACAGGACAAAGCTGGCAAATGATGACAGCGGATTATAGGATTTCTGTTATCTTTTCCCGTCCAACGTGGAGTCCCCTCTTCCCCTTCTGTTGGGGTATGATAAGTACTGACACGGACAAGGGAAGAAAGGCGTTAATGTCTACAGCAGTCACCAAAACCAAAGTACCCGTTTATCAGTTGACTTCTCGTCAATCTGTGGCAGAACTCGGTTTCAAAAACACGGACGAACTGGAATCTTTTGCCGGCATTCTTGGCCAGACACAGGCTGTAAGTGCCATTCGCTTTGGCGTGGCCATGCAGCGACCCGGTTACAATATTTATGTGATGGGGGAGTCCGGAACGGGACGAACGTCCTACATAAAACACTTTCTCACCGGCGAAGCCGAAGCCATGGACACTCCCGATGACTGGGCCTATGTCAATAACTTCGACAATGCCCGGGAGCCTGCGGTCCTGAGACTGCCCGCTGGCACTGGTGCCGAGCTTCAGACCAGCTTTACACATCTTGTTGATGAGCTGATGGATACCTTTCCAGCAGCCTTTGAGAGTCCATCTTACCAGCAGAAAAAGAGTCTGATTGAGCAAAAATTCAACAAGAGTTACGACAAAGCCATCGAGACTGTTGAGCAGGAAGGTCTGCGCCGGAATATCTGCCTGTTCAGGGAACAGGGTTCCCTGACTTTCGCCCCCATGCACGAAGGCAAGCCCATGGACGAAACCGAGTTCGCCCAGCTGCCGGATCGCAAGCGTAACAAATTTAACAAAGATATTTCTGAACTGGAAACCCTTCTCAATGAAGAGCTGGCGGAACTCCCCCAGTGGAAACGGGAATCCAGCGAAGAACTGCGTCGCCTGAACCATGAAACCATCGACAAGGCCCTGGAACCGCTGTTAAAACCTTTGCAGAAAAAGTTTGGTCGCTATACCGGAGTCACTGAATATCTGGAAGCGATTAAGGAAGACCTGCATAAGACAGTGGTTGAACACCTGGCGGATGAGCGGGGTATTGAATTCAAGGAAGATGCTGGAAAACGTAACCTGCTGCGGGATATGTATGTGCCCAATATTATTGTGGGCCACAAGGAAGACGCCCACGCTCCGGTCATTTTCGAAACCCACCCCAGCTATCGCAACCTGTTTGGCCGTATTGAGTACACCACGGAAATGGGTGCCCTTCTGACCAACTATCGGCAGATCTGCCCCGGTAGTCTGCACCAGGCCAACGGCGGTTTTCTGGTGCTGGAAGCCGCAAAGCTCCTGGAAGAACCGTTTGTCTGGGAAGCCCTGAAGCGAGCCCTGAAAGAACGTCAGCTCAAGATTGAATCCCCGGCCAATGAAATGGGCCTGGTCAGCACTATCACCCTGAACCCGGAAATTCTTCCCCTGGATGTGAAAGTGATCCTGGTGGGCTCCCGACAGATTTATTATCTTCTTCAGGATCTGGATGCGGACTTCCATGAAATGTTTCGGGTTCTGGTGGATTTCGACGCTCACCTTGAGCGTACCCCTGACACCACCAGCTCATTTGCCCGCCTTCTGCACACACGGGCAAAAGATGAGGGTTACCCGCCGCTCACAGCCCAGGCTGTAGCCCGTATGGTGGAGCACAGCTCTCGACTGGCGGAGCACAAGCAACATCTCTCTGCCCATATCGGCGACCTCTTTGACCTGCTGGCGGAAGCGGACTACATCCGTCGTTCCACCAAAGGCCGCAAGATTACCCACACCCATGTGGACCAGGCATTGGAAGCCAAAGCTGTGCGTACCAGCCGGGTGAGTCGGGAAATCCTTAAGGAGATGCTGGAAGGCAGCATCCTCATTGATACGGA
Organism: Parendozoicomonas sp. 209JJ7-1; assembly: GCF_058147085.1. Classification (NCBI taxonomy): domain Bacteria; kingdom Pseudomonadati; phylum Pseudomonadota; class Gammaproteobacteria; order Oceanospirillales; family Endozoicomonadaceae; genus Parendozoicomonas; species Parendozoicomonas sp. 209JJ7-1. The sequence goes on from NZ_JBYVJU010000004.1 coordinate 28,716, forward strand.
AGGGTATGCTGTTGGCAAGATTAATGGCCTGACAGTGTTGTCTATTGGTGATACCAGTTTCGGCTCTCCAGCCAGAATAACCGCTGCCGTCTATCCCGGCTCCCAGGGCATTGTCGATATCGAACGGGAAGTTCAGCTGGGACAGGCGATTCACTCAAAAGGAGTAATGATTCTGACCGGGTATCTGGGTGCCAAGTATGCCCAGAAATTTCCTCTGGCTATCTCCGCCAGTCTGGCCATGGAGCAATCCTACGGTTATATCGACGGGGACAGTGCCTCACTGGCAGAGCTCTGCTGCCTGTTATCTGCCTTGGTGGGAGCACCAATCAAACAGTCCTGGGCAGTGACCGGTTCAATGAACCAGCATGGTGAGGTTCAGGCCATTGGTGGAGTTAACGAAAAAATTGAAGGTTTCTTTGATCTCTGTACCGCCCGCGGATTAACCGGAAACCAGGGAACCATTATTCCCGCTGCCAATGTGCGTAACCTGATGCTGAGTAAACGGGTACTGACAGCTGTTCGTAACGGCCAGTTTGCTGTACATGCGGTTACCCATGTTGAGGAAGCCCTGGAAATTCTGACAGGCATTAAGCCAGGAACACTGAACAGTCGCGGAAAATATCCAAAAAACAGCCTGAATGAAAGAGTATTAAAGCGCCTGATGGAAATTGCCGAGCTATCCAAGGACAACAACTAATCTTTAAAGATTTTCACCTTCTGGAAAGAAAAAATCCCGGCTCTGGGGGAAGAACCGGGACTCAAATAATTGGCTTCATCACACACTAACAAAGCCAAAACACCAAACACACACAAGGAGAATGAGAAGTCGCTTTTCCGCCCTCTCGTATACTCTGACAACGGGTTTCCGAAAAAGTTCCAAAAAAATGAAAAAATCTCGATTTTTTTCATAGTCTGAAAAAAACCATAAACTATTACTTTAAGAAGACATTCGAACAGGTATCCGACGAGCGCCCCAGACTCCGGGGGTCAACTCAAAACGACCGGGAATTTTTTCACCACATTGATGACAACATCCCCCTTTATCCAGATTCCAGACACCCAACCGATACCAGTCCCGTTCAATCAACAACTCTCCACATTTCGGACACCAGGTGCTGCCACCCTTGCTGTCATGGACATTTCCTGTGTACACATAGTGCAGGCCATTCTTTAAACCAATATTCCTTGCTCTGCTCAAGGTTGAAGCCGGTGTTGGCGGGTGGCTCATCATTTTCCAGTCGGGGTGAAAGGCAGTGAAATGCAGCGGAATATCCGGGCCGAGGTTGTCGTAAATCCATCTGGTCATCTGATCCAATTCTTTGTCACTGTCGTTTTCATCGGGAATCAACAAGGTAGTGATTTCAAACCAGACGCTAGTTTCTTCTTTCAGGTATTTCAGGGTTTCCAATACAGGAGCCAGTGAACCGCCACAGATTTTTTTGTAGAAATTCTCGGTAAATGCTTTCAGATCAATATTGGCGGCATCCATAAACAGGTAAAACTCCCGGCGAGGTTCCGGACAGATATAACCAGCAGTAACCGCAACTGACTTTATTCCCCGTTCATGGCCGGCAACGGCCACATCTTCGGCATACTCCAGAAAAACCACCGGATCGTTGTAGGTAAAAGCCAGGCTTCGACAACCCAGCTCATGGGCTCTCCGGGCCAGCTGTTCCGGCATGGCCTGATCCGCCAGTGTATCCATCTCCCGTGATTTGCTCATATCCCAGTTCTGGCAAAACTTGCAGGCCAGATTACAGCCAGCGGTACCAAACGACAGCACCGGAGTACCTGGATAAAAATGATTCAGGGGTTTCTTTTCAATAGGGTCAATGCAAAAGCCGCTGGAACGGCCATAGCTGGTCAGTGCAATTTCATTATTGTGCCTGGCTCGAACAAAGCAAAGTCCCTGCTGACCTTCCCGCAGTTTGCAGGCCCGGGGGCAGACATCGCACTGTATACGGCCATCATCCAGCTTGTGCCAGTACTGTGTGGACCAGTACTTTGGTGGTGTCTTCAGCGCCGGTGTTTGAGGTTTCTGTGTAGCCATATATCCCCCAGAAATAACCTGCTGGCAGGGAAGTCTCGCACTCCACTATAATTATACAGCCTGGATAAAAGAGAGTCCTCCTATGTCTGTGCGCCAGCCTGCTGTCGCCGGTATGTTTTATCCCGCCAACAGCACCACCCTCACCAATATCCTGCAGGCTTTTTTATCTTCAGTTCCTGGAAAGGATATTAGTGCCAAAGCTCTTATTGTTCCCCATGCGGGCTATATCTATTCCGGTGAAATTGCCGCCAGCGCATACGGGCTGCTTTCCAGCCGCCGAAATACCATTACCAGAGTTATCCTGCTCGGCCCGTCCCACCAGCATTATTTTAAAGGATTGGCGCTCCCTTCCAGTTCAGCTTTTGACACCCCCCTTGGTTCGGTTTCTATTGACCAAACGGCTATAGAAAAGCTGCAATCCTACAGCCAGGTGAATATTCTGGATGCCGCTCATGTACGGGAACACGCCCTGGAAGTGCAACTGCCCTTTTTACAGATTTGCCTGGACAGTTTTACTTTGGTTCCCTTTGTTGTTGGCGAGTGTTCCCCTAAAGCCGTGGCTGAAGTTCTGGATGTTCTTTGGGGAGGCTCAGAAACCCTTATCGTGATCAGCTCCGACCTCAGCCATTATCTTTCCTATCAGGAAGCCCGGAAACATGATGCCGAGACGATTCACACAATAGAGAAGCTACATCCAATACTTACCGGTGACCAGGCATGCGGTTGTCGTCCATTAAATGGTTTGCTGGATATTGCCCGCCGGAAAAAGATGGATGTTTTAACCCTTGATGTGCGTAATTCCGGAGATACAGCCGGGGACTATAGCCGTGTGGTTGGGTATGGAGCACTCGCCCTTTGTGAAGGAACCCATTAATTATGACCCAGACCATGTACCCGCCGAGTCAGCAACCCGCTCTTTTATCACTGGCAAAACAAACAATTACCCTCGGTTGCCAGAACATTCCCTTCGATGATATACAGCAACAGGTTGAGCGTCCTGCTTTCCCGGGTGCAGAAGATGTACGAGCCTGTTTCGTAAGCCTGCACAACACACAGAGTTTAAGAGGCTGCATAGGCTCCCTTGAAGCCTACCGGCCTCTTTCTGCGGATATTATTGCCAATGCCTGGGCGGCTGCTTTTCAGGACCCAAGATTTCCCCCTGTCACAGAGCCGGAAATCCCGATGCTCTCCATTGAGATATCCATACTCAGCCCTGTGCAACCTTTTCCCGTAAACACTGAGCAAGAATTGCTGGCTCAACTGGTTCCAGGTACCGATGGATTAGTTATTGATGATAAACGAGGTCACAGGGCGACATTCCTGCCACAGATATGGGAACAGTTACGGAAACCGGAAGATTTCCTGAATCACTTAAAAATAAAGGCGGGTTTAGGAATGAATGAATGGCCGGAAAGTCTCCAGTGTTTTCGCTACCACTGTGAGGCTTTCCGGTTAGAACCATAGAAACTCTTCAGATACTTTTATTCAAAGGCGTCCACTGACCTTTGGTAATCACAGGACCCATTTCATAACCGCTGGGAGCGCCGCTCATACTCTTTTCGAGAGAAATCACCAATGGAGAATTCTTCAGATCAGCCTGCCACTCCGGCTTAATCGGCACCTTGTTCACCCCGGATTTCGGCAAGATCCCGAGAGACACAGGTTCACGACCATCCAACATCAGCCAGAGTTCGCACACCTGCCCAGAAGGAAGCTCGTCGGGCTGTACCGCTTCAACATAAACCATATCCTGGCTCATCGAAGCATTTACAATCCATTCCGGCTGGCTGTTCTTACCGTGTACGATGTAAACATAATCCATACTTCCGGAAGGCCCCGGCCCCTTGAACCAGAGGAATACTGCCATAAACAGCACAGATGTCAGACTGACACTGGCCCCTTGCCAGAACCGCAGACTGCTCCAGAAACTCTCTTTTTCCGGCCTGGTTACCGCAGCAATATTCTTCCAAACCTGCGCCGAAGGCTGCTCTGGCTCCAGCCCTTCGTTGAGCACATTAAGATGCTCCTGCCAATGCAGAACATCAGTCTGGGCCTCATGGCTGACTTTTAATAACGCCTCAAACCGCTTACGCCTGGTACTCTCCAGCAATCCGAGTACATAGTCCGCAGCCGCCTGACTTCTCTGCTCAGGATCACTCAGATTCCATTCAGACATTCCCGCAACCTCGCAAGTCCCCGTCTTACCCAGGTTTTTACACTTCCCAGGGGTGATTCCAGCTGCTCAGACAGCTCCTGGTGGGTCAGACCATCAAAATAAGCCAGCTCAATACAAACCCGCTGCTGTTCAGACAACCCGGCCAGACATTTGTGAACATGTCCGGTACTGCGGGATAGCAACAGTTGCTGCTCCTGCCCGGGGGACTCGTCTGCTATCTGGTAAAGCTGGTCATCATCGCTGACTTCCTGCACCCTCTTGCGCCTTAGCATATCCAGGGCCTGGTTTCGTACTATCGTATTCATCCAGGTCATGGGTCTGGCTTTGCTGCCATCGTAACTGCCGGCGTTCTGCCAAATCTTGATATACGCATTCTGTACACAATCCTCTGCCTGTCCCCTGTCTTTAAGGATACGCAGGGAAACAGCAAACAGATTCGCGGAAGTGCTTTGATAGAGTTTTTTCAGGGCACTGTGCTTTTCGTGGGCACAGTCCTGAAGATAGTGTTGCAGGGTATGATCCCGCCCGGTATCCGCCGTCATTTGTTGTTGTCTGAGTTATGCTAAAACTGCAGGAATCATATCACGGCAGGGATAAATGAACATGGATGAATAAAGAACAAAAATCACAAATTATCTATCGCATCCCTGACCCGGATAAACCCATGCTCAAGATTGCGGGAAAGTTCCGGGAATTCACCGTTTCTATCTTTGCGGCCGGCCTGCTCAAGTTCATTTGCAAGCTCTGCCAGTTCAGCAGCGCCGATCACAAAACAGGAACCTTTAATACGGTGGGCAAGCCCCCCAACATCCATGGCATTACCAGCAGCAACAGCATCTTTGAGATTTTGCAGATCGGTTTGCGTGGTTTCCAGAAACTGCGCCAGCATATCTTTCATCAGGTCAGCATCATCACCGACAATATCTTTCAGTACATCAAGATTCAGCACGGTACCTCCCTGTACACCGTTTTACACCACTGCCTTAAAGCTATTAAGAAACTATAGCTCTCCCAGCGAGGTATGGTAACGGTGCCATTCAAATGCTGGTCCGGGGTCGGTTTTACGTCCGGGAGCAATATCCGAATGCCCGCAAATATTATCAACCGTCAACTTTGGATAGTGCTTCATAAGAACCTGGGTCACCTCTTTCAGCATCTGATACTGGCAATCCTCGTAGGGCACATTATCAGTGCCCTCCAGCTCAATACCAATAGAGAAGTCATTACATCTTTCACGCCCCTTCCAGCTGGATACACCGGCATGCCAGGCGCGTTCATCAAAAGAGACAAACTGGATCATACTGCCATCACGGGCAATCAGCAGATGAGCTGAAACTTTCAGTCCTTCAAGATCAGCAAACGATTCATGTGCCCCACAATCAAGGCAATTAGTAAACAGATGCCTTATATAAGGACCTCCAAATCGCCCCGCCGGCAGGCTGATATTATGAATAACCAGCAGTTCAATCTCACTATCCACAGGGCAGGTATTATAGTTGGGGGATGGACAGGCTTCTGCTCTGTCAAGCCAGCCATTTTTTATCTGCATTGTCTGCATGGAAAAGAAAATCCTTTATCAGAGCAGCGAAAAGTACAAAAGGAATATCTCAGGAGAAGGCAGCGTTGGCAATAAGGCGCTCTGACAGTTATTTCTTAAACAAACGGAAGTTGCCAATAACAGACTGCAGGGCTCGATCAAAAACAGCCTCTTCCCGTTTTCCTTCTTCAACCAGTATTAGGGAACCGGCTTCCAGTTCGTCCTGAAGATTCTTGGCAGTTTTCTCACTAACTTTCACCCCGTGGGAATTTACAAAAATATAATGCCCGTTACCTGTCACCTCAGTTAAACGACAGCGTACAGCACCAGCAATTCCGGTAAACTCCACTTCACAGCCAACAACAAAATCCTGCAAAGCCTCTGTATCAACAGTTTTTGCTTCACCCTCGGGGGATTCTTCCTCGAAAGAATCATCGGCCATACTGGATTCCAGTACAATTTCCTCCTCAATATCCTCATCATACTCAGGGAAAAAATTGTCTTCACTCTCATTGGTTTCCCACTTTTGAAGTTTGTCATTAAAGTCCTGTTTGACTGGCCTCACCGACTCTGGCTCTAACTGTTCATCAACAGGCTTAGGGTCACGGCTCTCTGGTATGGCCTGCGGTTTCTTTGAGGATACCTCTGCAGACTGTTTGCTGGGAGAAGGGGACGGTTGACTGGCCAGTTTGTCCAGCTCCTCCATAGCCGATATAACCTGGGATACAGGATCTTCAAAGGTTGCATATTCTCTGGATTGTTCATCATGGAAAGATTTAAGATTTTTTATATACAACTCAGCCAGGCAGGGATCATAGGAAATGCTTTGCAGACCCAGTTCCAAAGCTTCATAGAGTTTGGGCAACAGTAGACTACGTTGCTCCATTTCTTCCCGGGACTGACAGAGCTGAATACTGGACACCACATGGTCAACAACATGCACAGCCCTCTTCCAGCCTGCACCCTCGCGCCCCTGTTTTAAATAGAGGATAAACAGATAACTGCTCCAGGCTTCATGGAGTAAAGGGTCAATAGATTCAGGGATAGCTCTGCCACCAATTTTCTGGTCAATAATATCCTGAACCTCCAGCCGGGCCTGTTCAGAGCGGACTCTTGCCTGTTCAACTTCACGGGCTCGTTCTTCAAAGCGGCCAAGCCGGGTTTTCTCCTCTTCCAGAAATTCACTGAAGCTTTTCAGGGCTCGCTCAAACAGGGAGATATCTGTGGAGAATTCCTGAAGAATGGCGATAACAATTTTCTCAACTTCACGCGTCAACCGTCTGGTCTGGGCTTCTCCCTGAGTTTTGGATTGAACTCCGGCACTGGCCAGTCCATTAAGCAGCCGTCGGGCGGGATGGGAACGCTTGTTAAGGAATGTACGATCTAAAATCGCGAGTTTAAGAACCGGCACCTGAAGCCGTCCGATAAGTGCTTTAACTATTCCCTCCAGCTCATGGTCATCAAGAATAAATTCAAACAGCATGGAAACAACATCAATCAGTTCGTTATCCTGCTGATTCAGGACTTTCTCCCCCTGGGAACCTGCAAGGGCGATATCCATTGTCTCTCGCAAGCCTGGTCCAGATACTGCGATACCCCCGGGTTCTATTTCCGGCTGACGGGCCTGGATTAATGACAGCAGCCCCATTAATTCCTGTCGTCCCATCACCTGGGGTTCAGACGTTGCTGAATGAGTGACTTGTTCCGATGGTTTTGGCTGTTGAGCAGAGGGTTCAGGAATGTTGTCTGGCTCACTCCTCTTTTCATCCACTGATGCATCTTTTTCAAAACCACAAGCATTGGTCTTCCTGGCCGCCTGTGCCCGATTCTTGCGCCTGTCCTTCTCCAGTTCAGGAAGAACGCCGTCCTCCCTTAAGCCATTATTTACACGACGATAAAACGCTTCTGCACTATCCAGAAATATCTGCTCAAAAATCTTCAGTACCACCAAACGCACTTTCAAAGGCAGGTTCAGCGGTTCCACTGTTATCAGAAATGCCCGACCCGCGGCTACAGGTCCGATCGGAGTATTGATCACAGATACAAATTCCAGGGAATAAAGTGATGCGAGACGACAATCCAAAACTTCCAGCTGTTTACCGCACTCTCCCTGCTGAACACGTTCCAACAAGCCAGCGATAGCAAGGCGCTCTTCAAGGTCTTCATCACCGACAAGAGATAAATTATCGGCCTGTACAACCATTAATGAAAACTCTTTATTTTGTTCCGGATTGTGCAAATGCTCACCAGGTTCAAAACCGTTGGCAATGGTTTCCAGAAATCTCTCGCTGATACTTTGTTTCTGCATACGAATCGCACGCATTCCATCAAACAGCAGACTTTGTTCCCCATGAAGAGTGGCATGGCCGGACATAGTAAAGAGTGTATCGTCTACCTGATCAAAGAGGGGAGGAAGGAATTTCCGATAGTAATCAATTGCCTGGGCACGCACAGGCACAACCGCTCCTGGAACCGCCGCCGGAGGCGACGGCTCGAAACCTGTGTCAAGCTTGACAAGCTTTGAGTTCCTACCAGCCATGTACATCCCTTCCCATGGTTTCTGGTGACTTCTCCGGACACTCTCGGCAGAGGGAACCCGGCATAATTAATTATAAATGTTCCAGGCCGGTCTTAGGCTTGGTTTTTATAACAGAGGGGAGCAAGAAGAAGCAGGAAAGATCAAAGGGGAGTAATAAATCAGAATTATGGCCCTTATTGAGAAGAATTCACATCATCAGCCTCAGCCCGGATGTTTCATAAAAACCCGGGCTAGAGCCTGTTCATGATCTTTCGTGGAAAGCGAAAAGGTCGATAACAGCTTCTGTTCCTTTGGCTTTTCGAGGCGCATAGTAGAGCTACGTAACAAGGAAAAGCGGAGAAACAGAACTTTTATTCGACATTTTCAGCCCATGATAAAATTGTGCACTGGCTCTTACAGCAAAGAGCGTATCAAAGGGACAGAAGGTATTTTCACCAATATTGCTATTGATGAAGCCGGAAAGCCTTTATGAGTAGACCGGTAATTTAGCCTTCCAGATTCTTCTTTATTTCCTGAGTGAACTCTTTGGAGCGTTCCATAAACTGCTTTACAGACTGTTCGGCCATTATTTTTCTTAACTGCTCTTCACCGGTAAGAGTTTTCTCATCTTTCTCAGCGTCAACCTTGTTCTTTTTATCGAGGGCGTTTTCAAAAACATCCGTATCAGATTCTGCGACTTTACCTTTTGGAGCCAGTGGCTGCTGGTCTGGAATGGCTCCTGTCTTGCCACCTGCACCTGGCTGAATACCCGGATTCACTGTGCTCATATTCCTCTCCTCTGTCACAGGACTCTTCACTGGCGCACCATCATATACCGGACATTTCCAAGTCAGCTTCAATTCCATTTGGCTATAGAGGAAATGACAAGTATGTTTAATCAGGTTAGCTGCCGGTACAGAGAATCCTAATGAAAACAGCGCAAACCCTGCTATTTGCTCTCATAATGTTGATTCCGGCCATTGGTTTCAGCGACTTCCCGCCGCATCACCTGAACAGGGCCAACAGTTCAGAGCCTGAATCCCTGGACCCTCAGCTAGTGCATACCCTACCAGGCATGCGGATTGTGGATGACCTGTTCGATGGTCTGATTCACCGCAACCCGAAAGGAGAAATTGTTCCCGGACAGGCTCTTTCCTGGACAACGTCAGACGATGGCCTGATATGGACATTTACCCTGCGTAAGAGTCAATGGTCTGACGGGCAGCCGGTCACAGCCCATGACTTTGTACAGGCATGGCAAAGGGCCGTAAATCCTGCAACAGCATCACCCTACGCCTGGTACCTGGAGATGATGGCTATCACCCATGCTGCAGATATTATTCAGGGGAAGAAAGCAGCAACAGCTCTGGGGGTTTCAGCACCAACACCGCACACTCTAAAGATCAGTCTCAAACACCCTGTTCCCTGGCTGCTGCAAATGCTGGTGATGCCCGTTCTTTACCCGATTCCTCCGGGCATTATTGAAAAATATGGTGAGAAGTGGACAACTCCCGGCCATATGCTCAGCAATGGCCCCTATCAGCTGAACGAATGGATTGTAAATGAGAAGATCACATTGAAAGCCAACCCTAAGCACCCTGATATCCACAAGCTGGACATTGGGAGTGTTACTTTCCACTCACTAACCTCAGAAGCCGCCGCGTTTAACCGCTATCGTTCAGGAGATCTGGATATCACGCTGGGCGTACCTCTTAATTACTACTCTCGATTAAAAAAAGAACGTCCGGATGAGATTCGCACAACCCATATGCTGGGCACGGAATACTATGCGTTTAATACACGTCAAAAACCTTTTAATGACTGGCGAGTACGAAAAGCTCTTTCTCTCGCCCTGGAAAGGGAATTAATTACCGAACAGATTTTAGGGGAAGGACAGATTCCTGCTTACAGTTTTACCCCGGCCTATATGAATGGAATGCCTGCCTATCGGTCTCCTGCTGCATCCATGACTAAAAAAGAGAGAATTGAAGAAGCCCGCAGGCTCTACCGGGAAGCCGGGTACAGCGCTGACAGGCCTCTGCAATTCTCACTGCTGTACAACACCAGCGAAACTCGACAAAAAACAGCCATAGCGGCAGCCAGTATGTGGAAGAAAAACCTGGGTGCAAAGGTCATCCTGGAAAATGCCGAATGGAAAACCGTTGTCAGTCGTATTCGCCAAAAAGATTTTCAGGTAGCCCGGGCTTCATGGGTGGCGGACTTTAACAGCCCTGTCAGTATGCTGACTGTTTTTGACAGTCATAACAGCAGCAATAAACCCGGTTACCAGAACCCACATTACGATGGCCTTCTGAAGCAGCTCAATAAAACGGAAAACGGGCAGGGGCCGTTGTTTATTAAACTGGAGAATATTCTTGCCCAGGATGCTCCTATCGCTCCCCTCTACCACTACGTGACTCCCAGTCTGGTCAGCCCTCGGATTCAGGGATGGTACGATAACCCCAGAGACCTTGTGATGACCCGCTACCTGTCCATCAAGGAAGAGCGAAAGTCACCATAAAAGGAGCCGGAGATTCTTCCGGATTTCCCATAAAGTGCCATGCCTCTGTGCCGACAAATCTGGGTATGAGATTACAGAGGCAAATGGCCATGGGCAGCGATAACTTCACCCTTACAATCAGCCAGAGTACGTCCGACAGTGGCGATTTTGCCATTCATTTCAACGAGCAGGGCAAGCGCCGTGAGAAAATGCTGCTCCAGCTCCATTTTGTTGACCCTAATGTTTTTGATGATTCCTTCAGAGATGAAGTTGTAGCGATAGTCGCCCGCAAACTGGCCCGCAGGATTATCGATCAGAAAGGCCAGCCGACTCTGATGACCCCTAAAGCCAAAAAAGCCTGTGAAAAGGACGCGAGAAAAATCGTTAAAGACATGCTGGATAAAATTCGCAAACAGCCCTGACACCCCGCACAATCGTGAGCCAGCTTCAGGGCTGGCTATATTTCCCCCACTCTCTCAGCCTTGGCAGCACCTGATGTTATCGGCCAGTGCACAGGCACCCGTCCTGACTGTGTGCCAGATCCGTTACTGGCCCTGCTGACAAACTATCAGGTGTTCACCTGTACCTGCTCGCCCCCGAATGGGTTAAGAGGAAGAGGGTTATCCCTGGCTCTGTTTATCACAGGCTGGATAGCAGCAAACAATAACCTGCAATCAGCCTAACTACACACCAAAAAGCGCCGATATATACCCTGTGAAAACTGCAGGATTCAAAGGCTATGGAACAGCCTCTCGGCGATGGATTTATCATCAGAAACTTCCTTTATGGCGATGCTTCGGGGCTGTCCCGCAATGGTGATAACCCAAACATCGCCATAAACCAGCGTGAATGTTTTCCCAGCCCCTACACCATCGAGATGGCCCGAAACTGGATTCAGTACGTTCGGGACAACGAGGCGGATACCCGCTTTGTGATAGCCACCGATAAAGAAGCCATTGGTGAAATAGGCATAGTGATTCAGCCGGATGTACACCGTTACAGCGCTGAGATCGGCTTTTGGATAGGGGAAACTTACTGGGGACAGGGCCTGATGACCAAAGCCGTGACCTGGATGATTGGGCACTGCTTTGAAGAGCTGGCTCTTAAGCGGATATTTGCTGATGTGATGGAATACAATATTCCCTCACAAAAGGTTCTTCAAAAATGTGGCTTTGAACTGGAAGGCGTATTCCGTAAGAACATCTTCAAGAATGATAATTTCTATGATCAGTTTGTTTATGCCCGCCTGAACGAAAGTAACCCGCCACAAAATTAGGCTGTATCAGCAACGCCATATATCGCAGCCAACCGAAACAAAGCTTAAATAGGGTTAATTCAGGGTTATACGACCAAGGGGCTGTACAGTAATTTCCTCTGTCAGCTCCTGGTGGGAGAGAACCGCCAGTTCATAGACTTCCGCCTCCAGCAGTTTACGGACATACCGGCGAATATCCATAGAGGTAATCATCACCGGTTTGTGGTCAAGGTGACCGATTTTACCCACCGTTGTTTTTACCTTATCCACAAATTTAGCGGTCACTGTCGGGTCAAGGGCAAGATAGGCACCTGCGGACGTTTGCCGAATACCACTGCGGATAGTGTCTTCAATATCCTGATCCAGCAGGTACACCGGCAGAATATTCTGGCCATTACTGTACTTGTAACTGATATAACGCTTAAGGCTACCGCGCACATATTCCGTTAACTGCACCACTTCTTTCTCTTTATGGCCCCAGATCACCAGGGATTGCAAAATAGTTCTGAGGTTTCTTATAGAAATATCTTCTGAGACCAATCTTTGGAAAATTTCAGCGATCTTATTAACCGGTATCAGACGCTGGACCTCTTTAATCAACTCACCAAAAGTGTCTTCCATTTTTTCCAGCAGGAAGCGGGTTTCCTGGATACCGATAAAGTCTTCCGCGTATTTTTTCAGCACAAAGGCCAGGTGATTGGTCAGCACCTGTGAATCACTCATATAACTCACACCGGCCTTTTCTAACGCATCTTTGTTCTTTTCCTTAACCCAGAGGGTATCCAGATTGGGAATAAACTGATCACCGCCCTCATAGGGAATCTTCAACATATCCAGATGCTCGGACTGCTCCCTGGCAAAGACATAACCTTCCCGAAAATGACCATGGGCCACAGGCACTTCGTTGAGCATAACGCTGTAATGATCATCTTCCAGGGAATCGTTAAAGCGCAGATGAATACCAGGGAAAGGCACCCCCAAATCCATATAGAGCGCCTTTCTGACTTTCAGCAGTTCATTATTCAGCTCGGTGGTATCCAGCCTCTGCTGAAGGGATGTGGGCACATCAATAATCAACGGCAGTGTCTGGGTAAATTCTTCCTGCTGATCCAGTCGCTGGTTCTTGTCCGGCTTACCGGAAGCCGCGGCCTGCATGGCTGGAATGCCACCAGCGGAATCTGCTTCTGCTTCTCCTTTAGCCAGTTTTCTTAATTTCAGAAACCCGCCACCACCAATAATCGCGGCAAGGAACAGGAACGTTAATGTAGGAAATCCGGGAACCAGGCCAAACCCAAGCAGCAAGCCTCCACCCACCATCAGCGCCTTGGGTTTATCCATCAGCTGACCGCCGATTTCACTACCCAGGTCTGAGGCCTCCTCGTTGGATACCCGGGTTACAATAATACCGGCGGTGATGGAGATCAGCAGTGCCGGAATCTGTGAAATCAACCCGTCACCAACAGTCAGAATCGAATAAAGCTGCAGGGCTTCACCAGCAGGAAGGCCTTTATTAAATACACCAATACTTACGCCCGCAGCGATATTTACAAAAATAATTATCAGGCCGGCAATGGCATCCCCTTTTACGAACTTCATGGCGCCGTCCATGGAACCATAAAGCTGGGATTCTTTCTCAACCAGCCCGCGACGCTTCTGGGCCTCTTCCATATCAATGGCACCGCCACGCATATCCGCGTCGATACTCATCTGTTTACCGGGCATACCATCCAGGGAGAAACGTGCTGACACTTCCGCTACCCGTTCAGAACCCTTGGTTATTACCAGGAACTGCACAATCGTGATGATAAGGAAGATTACGATACCAACCGTCAGGTTACCGCCAACCACAAAGTTTCCGAAGGTATAAACAATCTGTCCGGCATCCCCCTGCAGCAGAATCAATCGGGTGGTGGTTATCGAGAGAGCCAGCCGGAACAGGGTTGTAATCAGCAGAACAGACGGAAAGGTGGAAAACTCCAACGGCCCCTTTAAATAGATGGCCGTCATCAGCAGGATGGTGGACAACCCCATATTCAGGGCGATCAGTACATCCACCAGTACCGTAGGCATGGGCATGATGATCAGAACAATAATCGCCACCAGCAGGAGGGCGAGCATCAGGTCATTACGCTTACCTATGCCGATCAGAATGTTCTTGATACTGAGGGTGCTCATAGAATCCGTTTTGGAGCCCGATGGGGAGAACTGACCCTTTACTCTTCGGCCGTATCTCCGGGTTGCTCTTGCGCCTTATCCAGGCGCACCCTGGCCCGCCCCTGAATCCAGGATATCTCCCTGGTATCAGCATCCGGCGGTACACATTGCATGTATTTATCGGCCATGGAAATACACTCTTCAGGCTGGTCAGCCACTAAAAGAGCGTAACTGAGCATACGGTAAACTTCAGCGTCTTCAGGGGCCAGAATTCGCAGCCCATGAAGCAGCTTGAGAGCATCGCCAAACTGGCGCTGCTGCAGACGGGTATAAGCCTGGGTCAGAACCCAATCCTTTTGAGTCTGGGACAGGTTGTTATCATCTTCCGGGGTTTCAGGAGTGGATTCTGTCATGGCTCAGGCGGGAATCAGGATATTACGGGCCATGGTGGCCATAGCATCAAGGTCAGCATCCTGAGTAAGCAGGTTCTTCATCTCATTCAGAAGAGCTTTGTCACCATCACTCAGACCATCTGCACCATCAGCAAGCCTGCTGCTAACCAGATCGCTTAAAGAACTGCGTATCTCTCTGTTGTCTTGGGGGGTGTAAGAGTGAAGACGATCTCCACGAACAAACTTCATCAGCTGATCAGTGGAGTCATTGGCCGCCAGGGCCTTTTCCGTATGGGCAACAATAGTACTGCCCGCCGGCTTGATAGCTGATTTGGACGGCATGGCCGCATACTCAGTGCCCGTAGTATGACTGACACCCACCAGTCCGCTACTGATATCTCCGATAGCCCCAGCCATACTTCCCTTCCTGATAAAGATTCTTTTCTTTATTGAAGCTTGAAAATCACTTCCATGCAGAATTCCAGATGGTTGTATAGACTTGCTGTATTGACAGCAATTTTTCATAAAGGGCAATTCCCGCCCGGATGCAGGCATGGACGCACGCTTCTTGTTAATACTCAATAAACAGCTTATTACCGGGGCCTGTGGGAGGAAGACAAGGATTCTTCCCCTCCTGTTTCTGGCCATTCTGGGCATCGCGCCACTTTCTATAGGCAATGAGCAAACTGTTCCTTTCAGTCCCTGGGGGGATGAATCTTCGCAGGATTCCGGCTTTATCCAGGAAGACCAGCGTCAGAAACATATTGTTCAGCCCGGCGAAAGTCTCTCCCGTATTGCGGAAATGTATGGCATTCCGACTGCTTTGCTGGCCCATCACAACGGTATTCCAGATCCAGAAGATATTCTGGTGGGTCAGGTTATTTATCTTCCAGGGGATGAATACCCTGAAGAGCTGTTACTGCCGGAAGAAGCGCCTGCAGCCGGCGAAGAGATAGCAGCAGCACCGGAGCCGGAAAACAAATCCGCTGAAAACAGCGCCCAGGGAGGTTTTGATACCCGCCCCTACGCCTATTACGGCAATAGCGAGCCGGCAGCGGACGTACTTCGTAACTTTGCCGCCAATTACAGTATTCCTGTGATTATCAGTAACGCTGTAAGTGGCGTTGTAAACGGCCGTATCGGCCCCCTCTCTCCCGTTGATTTCCTGAATAAGGTAGCCCAGCTTAATGGCCTGATCTGGTATTTCGATGGCAACACGCTCTATGTATATAACAGTAATGAGATAGAGAAGCAGATCCTTAACCTGCAATATATGGGTTCTGAAGAGTTCAAAAATACCCTGATAGAAATCGGTATCTGGGATAACCGTTTCTACTGGCGGGCCAGACCGGAAGAGGGAATTATCTATCTCTCTGGGCCTCCCCGGTATATGGAACTGGTCACTGAAACCGCTAGTCTGCTGGATTCTAAAGCCGGAGCCCGGCAAAGAAGCCGACAAACAGTAAAAGTCTTCCCCCTGCGTTATGCCTGGGCTGACGATCGGAACTTCAATTTCCGTAGTCAGGAAGTGGTCATTCCCGGTGTAGCCACTATATTGCGTCAGATTGTTCAGGGTGGTGGGCTTGGAATAACTCCCGGCGCCCCGGCTTCACCGACGTCTCGCTCAGTGCCTGGCCTTCCCGGAGCCACGCCAGCAGGGGCAACACCTGCCCAGGCTGGAACGGCTGCACAAGCTCCACCAGAGAGTGTGTTTATCAATGCTGATCGCCGCCTGAACGCAGTGATTATCCGCGATCTTGAATCCAAGATGACCATGTACGAGAGCCTTATCAATACTCTCGACAAGCCCCTGGCCCAGGTGGAGATTAATGTTTCCATCATTGATATCAATACCAAGAACCTTGACCAGCTGGGTGTTAACTGGCGACTTGGTAAAGAATCCAAAGATTTTGTTCGCTTTAATCCCTTTAAGACCGATGACAACAGCGTTCCCAGCAACACTTTCAGTACCATTATTAATATTGCGTCTGGCAAGCTGCTCGCCACAATCAACCTGCTGTCAGAGAGTGATGACGCCAAGGTACTGGCCCGGCCTTCCGTACTAACCCTGGATAATATGGAAGCTGTTCTTGATAACAGTCAGACCTTCTATGTAAAAGTCGCCGGAAAAGATGCCGCAGAGCTGTTCCCAGTTACTTACGGTTCAGTGTTGAAAGTCACCCCTAGAATCGTAAATGAAGTAACCGGCCGTAAATTGCACTTAAGCGTCAATATTCAAGATGGCGGGCAGGCCACAGAGAACACAACCCAGGTTGATAATATTCCAGTGGTGAAAAACAGCTCGATTAGTACACAGGCGGTGATAGATGAGAATGAAAGTCTGCTGGTTGGCGGTTACTACTACGAATCAGATACCAAGAAAAACAGCAAAATCCCCCTGCTTGGAGATATGCCTTTTATTGGCCATGCCTTTAGGAATAAAACCGCGGATAAGAAGAAAAATGTCAGGTTGTTCCTGATAACACCGAGAATCGTCAACCTTATGTAAACCAGGTTGTATCATCTTCCTGTTTTTTATTCTCAGTCTCAGAAAGCGATTCCCCTGTGGAATCGCTTTCTTCTGTATGGTGCCCCTCTGCCCACGGTTTATCACTCTCTTTCACCGCATCCATGGTCTGGGCAGACAGCTGGCCAAAGCTGTTTCTTAAAGCCTGAAGTTGAATATCAATACTTGCGTCAACAACACCAATTTTGCTCTCGATAATGCAGCTGCCGGATTTTAACCGCGGATCTGAAACCGGATTTAAAATACCAACACCTTTGTAACCGGACAGAATCTCCGCAATCTGCTCTTTTACATAGCTGAAATGGGCAGGAGGAACCCTGACTGAAACCTGCCGCTCATTACGAACATGCTGCAATCCGCTTTTGATCAGCCCCACAGTAAGGGCACGGTCATCAAAACCATCAATAATTTTACTGACGGCCGTCATAAGAATATCTGCCAGGGACGCTTCAACATCCGCTAGATAGCTGATGGACTGATCAACCATTTTCATCATCTGTTCAGATTGCTCCATCCGGCTTTGCATCAGCCCATCCTGATAGCCCCGCTCTTTCTCTTCCTGATAAGCCTGCTGTGCCTGCTCGACTATCTCCGCAGCCTGCTCCCGAGCCTTATCAATAAGATGGGTGGACTTTTCCACAACACCATAATCGGCCGCACGAATCACTTTTTGGCCCGGAATCAGACTGAAATCCTGTTTTTGAATAGTAAAAATATTCAGGCTCATTGGATAAACTCTTTCATTAGTTTTTTCAGCATAATTCCCCCCAGTCTCACGACATCCGGTGAATAACCTGCAGCACTGCCAGCATAGAAATAATCCTTACTGGCCATGGGAAATTTAAATAACAGACGCTTCTGGAAGGCATCGGTTTCCTGCCCAAAGACAGCTCCCAGCAACCTGACACCCGTGCGAAAAATATGTTTCTTCAATTCATCCGGATTATTCCAGTCAATAGTAAAACCGGCATTGAAGCTCTCAGGCAAATTACCCGCGATAAATGGGCCTTTTTTAATGGCATAGTGATAGCTGTTCTTGCCAATACACGCTTCAACAGCCAGACGCTCCTGACGCTTGACCACTGCTTTTAAAAGCGGACCGTTCAAGGCTAAACCGGCATGGAAAACAATGGGGGTTAAAAAACGCCTGCTGGCCAGAGCCAGCTGCTTTTCTCCACGGGAAAAGTCCATATCTATTTTATCCCGCAGATCGTAGCTTTTCAGAATATGCTTTGATGCCCAGCTGGAAGACTTTTCATTCTCCTGCAGGAACTGAATAACACTGTGGTGGGGAAGACTGTCCAGCCAGGTATTATCAATATACCCGGCCGGTGAAAAATTAAACTCAAGAACAGGGATAAGCTGATTGGTATCCATCATCAGGCCTCAACACTATCCACCTCGACGGAATCAGCCTCAACTTCGTCATCAAAATCCTCAGCGGGCTCCCGCAATTTCTTACGGGCTGTCCACCAGAGCCAGAACAGCACACCAGCACCCGCCAGCGAAAGGAGGAAAAGCACCAGAAGGGTAGTAAACAGCAAAACCAGACGTGATGAAGATTCTGGTGTCACATCAATAGACATCACAGTTTCCAGCTCCTGGGGCAGTAATCCACCACGCTCAGTGGCCACCTGAGCCGAGGGGAACAGAGAGACAGTTATCTTATCCAGGGACAGGCCTTCAATACTGTTGGCTACCAGGGTTTTCACCTTGGGCACAAATCCGGCCAGTTCCAGCTCCGGCGTGTACTTGATAAAGACGGAAGCCGAGGAAGGGAAACTGTCTTCACTGCCCGTACCCTGCTCCTGGGGCAGCACCACATGAACCCTGGAGGTAAGGACACCGTCAATCATGGAGAGGGTCGCGGACAGCTCCTGGGACATTGAATAGGTATAACGGGCCTTTTCCTCAACAGGAGAGGAAATCAGGCTGTCTTTGGGGAAAATATCACTGACCGAGGAAAAGCGGTCTTTGGGCAGCCCATGACTGCGCAGCAAACGAATAGCACGGGAAACATCATCAGAACCGATGGTGAGGGTAACAATACCGTCCTTATCAATGGCTTTATCTGCGGGAATATTATTATCCAGAAGGATGGCCAGCATATCATTGCCTTCCCTCTCTGTCAGGCCGGTATAAAGCTGAACCTTACAACCTGCCAGCAGTAGCAGGCACAGACTAAGGGCAATAATTCTGATTCTCTGCACAACGCATTCCTTTGCGTAAACAGGCCATCCCCGATGGCATAAGAAAAACCGTGATAGGAAACGACTACCTTCTGTATTGCTGCGATTACTGCTGCTTCATCATGGTTTCTACGGTCTGGGTCGCCTTACCAACCACCTTACCAATCAGGTCCTGGGTCATCATCAGATTGGTCATGGCTTTTTGTGTACTGAACATTTCTTTCATCGACATAATTTCATCGGAGTCCAGCATGGTGTCTATCTTTTGACTGCGGTTGTCTATGTTTTCTTTCATACCCTGAAAGGCATTCAGGATTTTGTCACCCAGATTATCCGGAGCGTCTTTCAGTTCTACCGGGTTGCCCTGAATGTTGGTCTGGCTTTCATTCTTGAAGCCATCTTCAAGCTGGGAGTTAAACGCCTGGGCATCCTTCTCGTCGGGTTTCTCCGCGAGCTTCTCAAACTGCTTCTGATCCTGTTTCGTTAACGCTTTTTCTGTAACAGAACCGATGTTGTTGATTCCTGGACCTGGCATAACTGCCTCTCCTGGCACTGCAACTGCAGCTTAGTGTGCTTACCAAAAAGTCTAGTCAACGGGTTTGCTTAGAAGAGAAGTAAAGGAATGGAACATTACGAAATGAAAACTGATAACTCAGTTCGTATTGGTTATGAAGGGGACAGAGTGTCATGCATTTTCATCAAATGCTGGAGAACATCTTCGATTTTGGGGGCATTTAGTTCTTCAACTGACAGATGAACAAGGAATATCAATTGATTCACATCCTTTAAAGTACACTGAGTGTCGTATTTACGACTCTGGTGCCAGTGACATAATTCCAGCGCTTTTCCCGGTATTGTATCGAGAGCGAAGTCCGGAACTTCCCGCATCAGATAAAAAAGCACGCCACTCTCATCAGGATCTATAAAAAAATCCCCACCCTGTTCAAAGGAGAACTGCATGGCTCCACTCTCCGGAAAGGGCATATTGTCGATCCCCAGAGTCCGGTTAAAGTCTTTAACAGCCGATTCCAGCAACTCTCTCATGCCACCGCCTCAGATATCGAAATCCATATCAAAGCCATCATCGTCATCATCCTGCGCTTCTTCCTCTTCCTCCTGCTCAATCAGGTCATCAAGGGCTTCCTGAGCAGCTTCCAGAATATTTTCCCGATGATCGGCTTCTTTAAAATACTGTTCCGGAAACTTTCTGTAGGTTTCCAGAATCTGGTTTACCACAAAGATTTTCACCCCCAGCCTGTCATCAGGCACCCCCATCTTTCCCGGAATAGCGTCGATGTCACCAGCGGATATCCAGCGTTGATTCAGAAGTCGCAAAACTTCTTCTATCAACACACCGTCCTTAATGCCGTAATCATTCATCTTCGGCTACCAGCTTTCTTGTCGAGGCCTCATTCTGTTTGGCCAACTCAATAAAGGTGCGGGTTCCAAAAACAATTTCCAGTTGGTTTCTGACATGTAGAAGGTGGGCAGAATCAACCGATGGCGTAAGGGCAGACATCTCAATCGACAAGGTCTCCATCAGCCATGATGTCGCTTTATCAATATTCTCGTAACCAAATTTATCGCGGGCATAGTTAAATGCGTGAAACGGGCTTTCCAGCTCAGGAACCTCCGGAGATTCCGCAGACAGGTCACTAAATGCAACCCTCGATAAATCCCTTAAATCCCCAACAGAACCATAGTCATCCTCTTTGGCGAAGTTCTCAGCACTGGCAGAAACATTTAAGCCAAGCTGAATATCCCGTTTATTTGCATCATAAAACCCTGAAGCATATTCGTTGAGCTGATTGACAAGCTCTTCATCATCAATCATCTCCATGGCAAGTTCTAGAAGAAGGTGCTGATGGGAAACATCCCCTGAATATTCCTGAGAGAACTCTCTGATCTGCTGTTCGGTAAGCTGACCGTTTCGCTTGGCATTCTGCAACTGTTCCAGAAACTTCTCAGCTTTTTCTGCACCGGGAAGGTCAGGCACCGTCTGCTGTTTTTTCTGCAGCTCTTCCTGAAGTTTTTTATCTTTCTTGTCGTCTTTATTTTCAAACTTGAGCTTGGAAGACATCACCATAGATGATTCTTCCAAAAAGGATTGCGCGGACTGTTGAACAGAAACAGAGCCAAACTGGTTATGGGAGCCCTGAGCTGTTTTGGCAGCACTTTCGCCCGAGCCCTGATGCTGGACCGCTCCAGCACTCACCGGCCCTCTTACACCACCAGCATCCATGACTCTTTCCTGGGTTAAAAACCTTAATCAGATATTGCGGGTAATATTCTGCTGGGTTTGCAGATACTGATTCCATGTTTGAGAAAAGGTATCCCTGGCCTTGGAACTCAGCTCCTGGGCCATCTGCATCTGATCCTGCTCAGTCTGCTTAATAAAGCGAGCCTGTTCTTCCTGAGCCCTTAACTCCGTTGACTGAGCTTCGTGCAGACCAGCTTTATAGTGCAGCGTGGAAGCACCAGCTTCCCCCAGACCCTCAACCATACGGCCCATTGCACTCCACTGCTGGGCAATCATCTCACCGGGGTGTGCCGTTGAACCGGCCTGAGCAGCCGCCTGGTCTGCCTTCAGACCTTTCATGGAACCAGCCATCGACAATGAAGCAGAAGCAATTTTTACCGCGCCACTGACACAACCAGCCACAAGTTTCGCCGTAGCTGCGCTGCGCTGCTCCTGAGCCTGGGCCTTGATTTTTTCCACCACGCCCTGATTCGCCATGTTTCGGCCCTGTCGGGACATTTTTCTCTGATCCACGCCCATTTCATGGAACAGAGCCATAAGCATGAAAAAATGATTCATGGTGCCGACCTCATCCTGCCCCACTTCAAAAGGCAGGCCGTTAACTGATGCTTCTACACCACCATCCTTATTGAAGGCCAACTCAAGGTTGTCTTCCCCGACATTAAATATCATGTTGCCTTTCTCAAAGTCTGCATGAAAACTCTTGCCATCAACTTGGCCGGAAAAGCCGGTTTTATCTTGGGAAAAACTGATGTTGTTAACATCCGCTCCCGCAGGCTTGGAGTGCACAGGCTTTCCTGCATTTTGCAGCTGACTCTGTAAAGAACCTTTTGGTGACTGGGCAACCAGCTGATCCAGACTTCCCATAGCAGCCTGATAACTGACAACCGTTGGGTCCGATGCAGGAGCATTCAATACGGGTTTAGGGATACCCTGGGTAACTCCTTCCATGGCTGACTGTCGCCCCTGGTGCTGACCAACCTGGAGGTTATCTCCCGCCAGATGACCAGCCTTTGGAGATTCTACCTTGGACTGAGGAGCAACATCCCCCAGCCGAGGACGCTCAGGAGGAATGGCCCCCTGCCCTTTTGAAATTTCCATGCTCATGATTTCTACTCCCTGATACCCATCAACTTCCGATGATGTCAGATATTTCTGGCAATCGTAAATTTATTGGTCAGCGCCTGTGACAGCATATCTGATGCTACCTGCTGCCCTTCACCGATTTCCTGAATAACGCGTTGGATAGCTTCCATCCAGTCTTCCATCTGCAGCTGCATCTTGGTCATTTCCGCCAGGTCATCCGTTGCAGAGGCCTGATACATCTCACCCTCATACCGCTGAACAGCAGCGCTGGTTGTTGCCGCACCATCCGTAGCCATGGAAGCCCCCTGCATAAAGTTGGCGATATGCCTGGCGCGACGGAAATACATGGTTTTCTTGGAAATTTCCGTCATCTGTTTGGTGGTTTCCTTGGCGGTATCCTTGGCAACATCCGCTGTGGATTTAGCAGCTTCTTTTGCAGCCTCTTTGGCACTTTTTACTGCAACTTTTGTGGCCTGAACTGCAGCGTCATCCGCTGCGTCAGTCGCGACTTTCGCTGTGGCTTTGGCGGTTTCCTGTGCAACATTCGCAGTCTGATTGGCCGCCTGCTGGGCAGTCTGGGCGGCGGCAGTGGCTCCCTGCTGAACAGCCTGACTAGCGGTATTAGCCGTCTGCTGGGCAACCTGACCGGAAACGTTAGCGGTTTGCTGAACAGTCGTGGTTACTGCATCCGTAGAGGCCTTACTGGCTCCCCCGGCCAATCCACCGCCCAGGGAAAGGGCAGCTGCAAGAATCGCCCAGGCCAGGCCAAGCACCAGTTCTACTTTATCGTCTTTGATCAACCCGCCCAGGTTTGTCATCCAGTTTCCCGTATGCTGGGAAACCGTAAGGGCCACCATGACAACACAGGCCATAATCAACATCACACCGGCTTTGGCACCGACGCCTGTGGCAATAGTGACTGCGGCAACCACAACCGCAAGAGCCGTTGCAATTGCCCCAAAAACTTTTCCAATAATTCCCGATGTCTTGGCTTCCCGCATTTTTTCCATGGCTTCTTTCAGCTTCCCGATACGGGTTTCATGAAGCTGTGAACGCTTCAACCGACCTGTACGAATGGCCTGTTCATCAAATTTAATGCGGGTATCCTGAAGTTTGGTCTGCACTTCCATCAGCATACGGGCCATATCTTCAACATTGCCACTGAGCATGGCTTTGGCGAGTTTATCGGTAGCGCCTTTTAATTCCGCCATAACTTCTGGAGGCGCATCTTTTATTGCTTCAATTTTGCCGAAAATTTCCAGAGTCTGGTCCTGCATGGAAGCGAGGGTCTTGGCATCTGCATTCTGTACCAGGCTGTTTACCCCTTCAGCCCAATCAGCCGTTTGCTGTGTACCTTCAGGATTACGACCCATGCCATCGCCACCCTGCCGGCTCTGACCTCCGGCTCTTTTCTTTCTGCCAGCGCCATAAACTGTTGAGCTGCCGCTCTCCTGCCCCTCGGTATCAAGACCACCATCTTCTTCTGCTGACAGCTGACTCATAAGTTCATCGAAAGTGGACATCATTTCCGTGGAATTCATAGCCTGACCGACCTGGGCCTGCATGGCCGGAGTGACAGCCTGACCATAATCGACACTTGGCTTGGGCAAACGAATGTTTCGCTCCCTTCCCCCTGCCAGCGGCGCGCGTCCGGCATCTTTGTGGGAAACAGAGTTCTTACCGGAAAAACCTCTGCCTACCTGATGTGCAGACTCTGCCCGACTGGCTTTTTGCTGACCGGCCTTTCCCTGGCTGGACACTGGCCAGCTCTGGGGAGTCGCTCCCTGGTCAGTCCTGATGCCACCGCTACCACTCATAAGCTTTAGTCATCCTCTTCCATAACCATGCGGGCGCTCTCGGCCATATTGGTGGCCCGAATTTTTTCGTCGGAAAACTCTTCCTGACTCCCTGCCCACTCTGAAGCGGTTTCATAGGCAACCTTGGCCGCGCTGGCTTTGCCCATAGCCATGTGACAGTCACCTATATACAGCATGGCCCGTGGGTCATCGGTATCCAGGGCGCTGGCAAAACTGAACAGTTCAATGGCTGTTTCAAAGTCCTGCTGCATCATCTGGCAGGCACCCAGACCAAGAAAATATTTCTTGTTGTAATGATCATAAAAACAGAGGAACTGGAAAACTTTCTTAGCTTCGTCGTAACGGCCTCCCTCGTAGAGATTGAAAGCCACGCTGTAAATAGCTTCCATTGACTCATCACTGAGGTTTTTCAGCTCTTTAAACGTCCCGCCCCGGCTGAAATAATCCGCCAGAAGACCATCCACTTTGTCCTGGGACCAATCTATATCATTCGTATCCACTGGCTGCCCTCCTTTGCTATTCCAGCGTCAGATATTTTTGATAATGTTGTCGCCGCTTCTGTAGTACTTGGATATAAACTGCGACATCATTTCGAACGTTTGGTTGAACTTTCCTGAAGTGGACTGAAGTTTGGTCATATCCAGCTGGGATGAGCTGGTTAAGCTTTCTGTCCAACCTTTCATATTTTCTATGGCCAGATCCCATTCCCCGGCATTCAGCTCATACTTCTCTTCAGGATTGATCTGTTTGCCCCCTTCTCCCCAGGGAATACTGTTCTTCGCGAAAAAGTC
The DNA here is from genome assembly GCF_058147085.1 of Parendozoicomonas sp. 209JJ7-1. Taxonomy (NCBI): domain Bacteria; kingdom Pseudomonadati; phylum Pseudomonadota; class Gammaproteobacteria; order Oceanospirillales; family Endozoicomonadaceae; genus Parendozoicomonas; species Parendozoicomonas sp. 209JJ7-1. Next base: position 53,968 of record NZ_JBYVJU010000004.1, read on the forward strand.
TTTCACTTCCTGGGGCATTGTGGTTTTCTCTTCTTCCTTGGAGCCTTTCTTCGCCGCCCTTGCTTTCGCCATAATGCCGTTGGCTTCCTTGAGCTTCTCGTTTTTACCGCGAACCTCCTGGACCTGCTCTCGCAAAGTTTCTTCCAGCAGCTCGGCACGTTCACTCATAATGGCCAGCATCAGTGAATCCAGATTGGCCTTATCAATAAAGCTCTGGTTAATGGGAGCCCCGGCCGCTGAATTAATCAGCTTGACCGTTTTCTGCATCATTTGCTCGCCAGTCATTGGCTCGCCAGCCCCTTTTCTGATGTCGTCCTGCGGCATTGGCTGGACTGAATTTGAACCTTGAACAGTCCCCATACCTAGTCACCCCCATTTCTGCTGCCTACCTGCGTTCTGGCAGGTGGAAGATGATGCGATTCATACCAGCGTTCCAGGACCCCATGGGTTTCCTTAGCCATAACCTGTGCCATCAAACCGTCTGCATCAGTAACGGGAAGGCCAACTCTCTCAGCAGCTCTCTGGAACAATTGCGCTGCAGATGTTCCCTGGTTCTCAATACCTTGCTGTGAAGTCGCTAATCTGCCATCACGGTTGATGATATCCGCCAGTTCATCAATCGCCGCCCTGGTTATCGCGTTCCTGACAACAGCAATATCTTCCGGATGCAAACAGTGCGTTCTATCAGCCTGCGCAAATTTGTCGTTATCATGGATATAAGCAAACTTCATGGCTGATAAACGCGTTCGCAACCCCAGTTTTGTATCCTCTGGCGTTTTGCTGTCTTGATGACTCAACTGCAAATCACGAATATGGCGATCTTCATCAAACTTTATTAAGTCTGTTCGGCTGCGGGCATCTTTAACTGTAGAATCCGCTAAAGCCGGTGTACGGGGCAGAGGCCTCACTTCTCCCGGTATCTGATTTTCACGCAGTCTCCGATTCAGCTCATCGGCCTGTTTTTGCGCCATCTGCTGCTCATGCAGGCGTTGCCTTTCTTTCTCATCAGAAGGCTTAGTCCCTCCATTACCCGGAGGGCCGTCCTTGCCACCTCCCTCAGGTGGTTTGCCTCCCCCAGGGGGAGGCTTATCATTATCTTCATTTTTTGGAAGCTCAGGCTTTTTCTCAGGCGCAGGTGTTTTCTTCTCAGGAGCTTCTGTCAGCATGGGGTTATCAATAAACCCGTTGGCAAAAATAATCATAAATGGCCCGGCACCTATAAGAGCTACCGGGAAAACGCACCCTACGCCAATACAGACACCAATACCGACCAGCCCCACTGCCACCTGAAGCTCCCGGTTATTCATCAGGAATTTAAGCCCCTGCAGGAATTTCTTGGTTTTACTGGTTTTAGGATCTAACGTTCCGTTCTTCTCCCACTCAAGCACTTTTTTCTGGGCATCTTCCAGTGACATAGGCCCTTTACCATCATTAGGGCCTTCAAAAATAATTTTTCCTCCCTCTAACGGAATTACTCCATTAGGGGGGAGTACTGGCAATGGAGAATTAGCAGGGTTTCCGTTATTTAAAGGACGACCTGAGTTATGAGGCTGAACATTTCGCTCTCTTACAGGCGTACCCATAGAGGAATCAGAGTCAGACTCTGACTCTGATGATTCAGAAGTGTTTCCCGGAGGAATACGAGGAGTCACCTCAGTGGTTGAAACAGTACGACGTCCAAAGCCTGCGGGAGGATTAGAATTTTCCCTGGAAGGCTCCGGTATCGGAGATGCAGAATCTGGTCTGCGAATGGGAGGACTCCCTCCAGCACCACCAGCCATATAAAATTCTCCCTGTCTTCATCAAGGGCAGGTACAATATCCCTGCCCATGTATTTTGTTTAGCTTAGATGATGAAGAATAAGAGAGGACTCTCTATAACAGTCTGAAAACGTCGGTTTTTCGTCAGGTTTCTCCGGAAATATTCTTCTGGCCCGAAAGCTCCACCGGCTTCTCGTAATATTCCAGAACGGCGGCCATCAGGTCTTTGGGACTGAGCATCCCGACCAGTGAACCATCCTCCTGGAGAACAGGAATACGCAGGGCCTTCTCAGTCATACAGCGTTCGTAAGCATCAATAATACTGTCAGAGGCCGTGGTGGTAACAACATGTGTCTCCATAAACTCGGAAACCAGCCCGCTGCCCTGAGAGTAATAACTGCCGGTCAGGGTACCCGACAGACAATCGGTTTCCGACAGAATGCCCACCAGCTTCCCTTCCTCACTGACAACCGGAGCGGCGGTAATATTGTTTTTCAGCAAGACCCGAATCGCTTCGACAATATCAATATCCGGAGAAAGAGTGATTATTGAATGAGTCATACATTCGTCAACGAGAATCGAACGCATAGTTTTACTCTCCTGAAACGCCGGTAGCCCGGCTGCCATCCCTCTTACTGCTATAGCTTCCCGAAACAGGACTGGCAAGAAAAATTGGCTGGCCGCCCCCCGGCAACTGGCCTTATAATCCCGCGACCTTTATACACAAAAACAGGGGTTTTCACCTGATGAGTTTCGACAGTATCGCTCCCGGCAAGGATATACCCAACGATTTGTACGTTGTTATCGAGATTCCGGCCAACAGTGATCCCATCAAGTATGAGATCGACAAAGACACCAACTCCCTGTTTGTAGACCGTTTCATGTCCACACCCATGTTCTACCCCGCCAACTACGGCTATGTTCCCCAGACCCTGGCTGATGATGGCGACCCTCTGGACGTGCTGGTAGTCACCCCTTATCCGGTTGCTCCTGGTTCTGTAATCCGCTGCCGTCCTGTTGGCATGCTGAACATGTCCGACGAAAGCGGCCAGGACGAAAAGGTTATCGCCGTTCCCCATGACAAGCTGACCAAGATTTACAGTGACGTACAGGAATACACTGACCTTCCTCCCCTGCTGATCAAGCAGATTGAGCACTTCTTTGAGAACTACAAGGATCTCGAAGAAGGCAAGTGGGTGAAAATCGACAGCTGGCAGAACAGCGACGCGGCCCGCGAGGTTATCCAGAAGTCTGTTGCTGCCTACAAGTAACCGATACGGGTGGCAGCCCTGCTGTCGCCCGGCTTTGGAAAGGCTCAGGAATCCATTGCCCTGCGGTGCGCGTAAGGCAACAATAGATAACAGTAACAACGAGCACCTGGCCAATGCAGACATACTCCAGACTATCTTTTCCCGGTTTATTCCTTGTTCTTTTTGCCTCACTTTTTATCCCCTTGGCTGGTCAGGCATCCGGATTTAACGCCCTGTTCGGTGGCAGCTCTTCCAGTGAATCAGAATTCCTCCCTGTAGAAGAAGCCTTCAAAATAAGCGGAACGTTGACTGGTGATGTTGTGACAATCCACCTTGATGTCACTCCGAAACACTATCTTTACAAGCATATGATCAGCTTTGAGGCCGTTGATCCCACCAAAACCCGCATGGGTACCCCCGATATTCCTGCCGGTGCAACCAAGTTTGACCCGTTTCTTAAAAAAGAAATAGAAACCTACCCGGAATCCATTGATGTTCAGATTCCCATTGAAACCACCAGCAACTTCCCTGAAATCATCGTAAATTATCAGGGCTGTGCTGACGCCGGGCTTTGTTATCCCCCCAGCAGTCTGAACATCATCCCGGTCGTTAATGCAGACCAACCATCAGGCTCCACCTCTTCTGCACCTGAAGCGGCGGTTAACACAGACATAGATGATGGTTTCCTTTCAGCCCTGCTAACCAACCAGGGACTGTTCCGTATTTTGCTTCTGTTTTTCCTTGGTGGTCTGGCGTTGACATTTACGCCCTGCGTTCTGCCGATGATTCCCATTGTTTCTGCAATGGTCGCTAACAGCCAGGGTTCACGGACTCACAATATTCTGCTTACCGCCTGCTATGTACTGGCCATGTCCGCAACTTATGCGGTTGCCGGTATGCTGATGGGCTACTTCGGTGCCAGCCTGAATCTGCAGGCGCGGTTACAGTCCCCCTGGCTGCTGATTCCTTTCGCGACCCTGTTTGCTGTACTGGCTCTGTCCATGTTCGGATTGTTTGAACTGCAACTGCCGGAAAAGCTGCGGGATAAGCTAACCCGTGCAGATCAGGCTACAAGCGATAAACGCAAAGGCACCTGTACAGGGGCCGTTCTTGCGGGGATTTTCTCAACTCTGCTGGTATCTCCCTGTGTATCCGCTCCCCTGGCAGGAGCACTGGTTTATATCAGCAGTACCGGAGATATGGCTATTGGCGGTCTTTCCCTCTTTGCCCTTGGCCTGGGTATGGGCACACCGCTGTTTATTATTGGCATTGGCGGTGCCAGCCTGCTGCCTAAAGCGGGCATGTGGATGGATGGTATTAAAGCAGCCTTTGGAGTGATGTTACTGGGGGTTGCCGTATGGATGCTGGAGCGCATGATTCCCGGGCCTGTTACCCTTCTACTGTGGGGGACGCTGGCCATAGGCAGTGCGGTTTATCTTGGTGCCCTCGATTTCAACAAACGCCAGGGCTGGCAGGCTTTTCGGCAGGTCATTGGCTTACTGTTACTGATTTACGGTGCCACACTCTTCGTTGGTGGTATTCAGGGTCAGAGTGACCCTCTGCGGCCTTTAGGTTATTCCAGTGGCAATACCACTCAGATAATAACTGTAAACTCAGCAGCGTCCTCAGAAAGCCATGGCGGGTTTGTAACCCTGACCACCAGCCAGGAACTTGATCAGCAACTGACCCAGGCCAGACAAGCGGGCCAGCCGGTTTTTATCGACTTTTACGCTGACTGGTGCATTTCCTGTAAAGTCTTTGAACGGGAGGTTCTCAGCCAACCGGAAGTTATCAACACTCTGACTCCCTTCAAAAAAATACGCCTTGATATTACAGCGAACTCCGCCGATCAGCGCAGTATTCTCACAAAATATAATCTTTTTGGTCCACCAGCCTTTATTTTCTACAATTCTGCCGGAGAAGAGCTGAAATCCTTGCGAAAACAAGGCGAAATTGACGAAAAAATTTTTCTCTCCCTGCTAAAAGCCACGAAAAAAAGTTGATATATACGGGCAAAATCCAGGAAAAATAACGCAACACGTCAATAACGTGCTGTAACATGGGGAAGATAGACGCGGTTACACTGATAGGGCACAATGCTTTATTAAAAATGGCTAGAGCTTCCCGATGGCAACGATTCTTGTACTGCACGGTCCGAACCTGAATCTGCTGGGCACCCGCGAACCGGGTGTCTATGGCACGGTTACGCTTGATGATATTAATCAAACCCTGACCAGCCAGGCACAGGCCGGCGGCCATCAGCTTTCCCACTTCCAGAGCAATGCTGAGTATCAGCTGATTGATCGTATTCATGCTGCGAAAGATGAAGGGATTGAATTTATCATTATCAACCCTGCGGCTTTCACCCATACAAGTGTTGCCCTGAGAGATGCTCTGCTGGGCGTATCCATACCGTTTATTGAGGTCCACCTCTCTAACGTTCACGCCCGGGAATCCTTCCGCCACCACTCGTATTTCTCTGATGTGGCTATGGGTGTGATTTGCGGTTTAGGTTCAGCAGGCTATGAATATGCACTGCAATCCGCCATCAGCCACCTCGAACCTTCTCCGTAAAAGGGGCTCCGAGCAAAATCCCAGAGTCCTTTACTGAACTTTCCCTTTGACCTTTAGAACTACCCGGAATTGATCATGGATATCCGAAAAGTAAAAAAATTGATCGAACTCCTCGAAGAGTCCGGTATTGATGAACTGGAAATTCACGAAGGTGAAGAGTCCGTTCGCATCAGCCGCAGCTCCCGGAGTGCAGCGGTTCCCGTTCAGCAAGCTGTTGTAGCCGCTGCACCCGTGCCTGCCGCCGCACCTGTTGCTGCTGAAGCCGCGCCTGCTGCAGCTGCTCCGGCAGAAGCCGCCCCCTCCGGTCACCAGGTTTGTTCCCCCATGGTCGGCACCTTCTACCGCTCTCCGTCACCCAACTCCGCAGCTTTTGTTGAAGTTGGCCAGCGCGTAAAAGAAGGTGATGTTCTATGCATCGTTGAAGCTATGAAGATGATGAACCAGATCAAGGCCGACAAAGCCGGCACGATCGAAGCAGCTCTGATCGAGAACGGTTCACCTGTCGAGTTTGACCAACCCTTGTTCACCATCGTCTGAGCGGGCAGGAACCTAACCCATGCTGGAAAAAGTTCTTATTGCCAACCGGGGCGAGATCGCCCTGAGAATCCTTCGCGCATGCAAGGAAATGGGCATCAAAACCGTCGCCGTACACTCCAAGGCTGACGAAGACCTGATGCATGTCCGGCTCGCCGACGAAACCGTCTGCATCGGCCCTAACAACGCCACGGAAAGCTATCTGAATATTCCGGCGATTATCAGCGCCGCGGAAGTGACAGACTCTGTCGCTATCCACCCCGGTTATGGTTTCCTGGCAGAAAACGCGGACTTTGCCGAACAGGTTGAGCGCAGCGGATTTACTTTTATCGGCCCCTCTCCGGATGTTATCCGCATGATGGGTGACAAGGTTGCCGCCATCAAAGCCATGAAAAAGGCTGGCGTTCCCACGGTTCCCGGCTCCGACGGTCCTCTGACTGATGACCACGAGCGCAACCTGAAAATGGCCCGGGAAATCGGATACCCGGTCATTATTAAAGCGTCCGGTGGTGGCGGCGGTCGCGGCATGCGTGCCGTTCACCGTGAACAGGCCCTGCTGAACTCCATCAGCGTGACCAAGACTGAAGCTGGTGCAGCCTTTAACAACGACGTCGTATATCTGGAGAAGTTCCTGGAAACGCCTCGTCACGTTGAAGTTCAGGTGCTGTCCGATGGTCAGGGTAATGCTATTCACCTGGGTGACCGGGACTGCTCCCTGCAGCGCCGCCACCAGAAGGTTATCGAAGAAGCTCCGGCTCCCGGCATTCCCGAAGAAGCCCGCCAAAAGGTTTATAAAGCCTGTACCGATGCCTGCATTGATATCGGCTACAAAGGCGCGGGAACCTTTGAATTTCTGTACCAGGAAGGTGAGTTCTATTTCATTGAAATGAACACCCGTGTACAGGTTGAGCATCCGGTTTCCGAGGAAATCAGCGGCTTCGATATCATCAAGGAACAGTTGCGTATCGCCAATGGTGAACCACTGTCTGTTACCCAGGATGATATCAAATTCACCGGTCACGCCATTGAGTGCCGTATTAACGCGGAAGACCCGAAAACCTTTATGCCCTCTCCCGGTAAGCTGACCCAGCTGCATATGCCCGGCGGCAATGGTGTGCGGGTAGACTCCCACCTTTACAGTGGCTACTCCATTCCACCGTTCTACGACTCCATGATCGCAAAAATGATCACCTGGGGCCCGGATCGTGCAACCGCACTGGCCAGAATGCGTAACGCCCTGGATGAGCTGGTGATTGAAGGTATTCGTACCAATACGCCTTTGCATAAAGAACTGGTACGTGACCCCAACTTTATTGAAGGCGGTGTAAATATTCACTACCTGACCAAAAAGCTGGAAAGCTGATCTGGCAGCTCCTTCACAGGCTCTTCCACAAAGCATGCATACATGCCAGAAAAGACAGCTGTCGTTTGACAGCTGTCTCTCCTCTCTCTAACCTCCCGGCTCAATTCTTTGCATATACACCTCTTTACACATACAAATCCCGAGTCTCATACATGTCCTGGATTCAGCTGAAACTTGATACCACACCGGAACAGTCTCCCTCTCTGGAAGACCTGCTTCTTGAATGTGGAGCCCTTGCGGTCACCTTCCAGGACGCCTGCGACCAGCCTCTGTATGAACCGGACCTTGGCACAACCCCACTGTGGAACAACCTGCGTCTGTTTGGTTTATTTGAAGCGGATGTTGATATGGACAGCATCATTGCCCGCATTGAAGAAGTCGCTCCCGGCAGCTACAGCGCCCACAGGGTAGAAATTGTTGAAGATAAAGACTGGGAAAGGGAGTGGATGACCCACTTCCACCCTATGCAGTTTGGCAAGCGTCTGTGGGTCTGCCCCAGCTGGAAAGAAATTCCCGACCCTAGTGCCGTCAACCTGATGCTTGACCCTGGCCTGGCCTTTGGCACCGGCACCCACCCCACCACGGCCCTCTGCCTGAAGTGGCTGGATGAACAGAGTCTCGAAAATCAGCAGGTGATCGACTACGGCTGTGGCTCCGGTATTCTGGCTATTGCTGCCCTACTGCTGGGTGCAAAGGATGTGATTGGCGTGGATACCGACCCCCAGGCCCTTGAAGCCTCCCGGAATAACGCCAGCCGAAATAATATCCCCGATGGCCAACTGAAAGTCTGTTATCCCAAAGATATGCCTGAACTGCAGGTAGATGTAATTGTCGCCAATATTCTTGCCGGCCCGCTGATCAGTCTGGCGGAAAACCTGGCCAGCCTTACCAAACCCGGAGGAAAGCTGGCCCTGTCAGGCATCCTGGCGGAACAGGCAGATGATGTTTCCAATTCTTATCAACAGTGGTTTGATATGGAACCAGCCGCCGAACAGGATGGCTGGGTAAGGTTAACCGGAACCCGTAAGCAAAACGACTGATCAACCTCTGTCGTATTAGTGTTTGCTGCTGGAAACTGGCAATATATTATCTGCAAAGATTCTTAGGGATTCTTGGGTTCTGTTGATAATACCTTGACCTGGCAGCCATGCAGACAACAACCGAGACGAACACTTCAGAGACATGGATCACCCGCTGTCCGGAATGCAAAGCCGCATTTCGGATAACCCGGAAACACCTTCTCGCAGCACAGGGTTCTGTGCGCTGCGGTTCCTGCCTGCATGTGTTTAAAGCCCACCAATATATTATCGGCGATACACTGCCGAAAGCTTTACAACCCGGACAATTTCAACAGGAACAAGCCTCAGCCCCGGAACCAAAGCCAGAGAAGCAGAAAGCTCCAGAATTTTCTTCTCCTGACACAAAGACCGGACCTGCCAAACATCAGCTTGACCTGAGTGATGATGCCCTGGGGCTTGAAGATGATCAGCCTTTCCAGAGCTTTTCTGCTGAACCGGATATTGAAGAAGAACCTGATGCTGACGAAGCCTGGGCCAGATCTCTTCTGGAAGATTTAGAAAATGAAGAAGAGGCTAAAGACAGCGAACCTTTAGTCAGCCAGTCTTCTTCAAAAAAGAAACCGGCACCTGAAATCACCGCCAGAAGAGAAGACAGCCAAAAGGAAATAAAGTCTGAAAAGATTCCTCATCAGGAACCAGCAATAACTGCGCCCCCCCAAAAACCAGCCAGCAGCCTGCATAACCTGAATGATGAGCCACTGAATCTCCATTACCAGTCACGTAATCGTTTACATCAGGTTATCTGGCCAGTCGCAAGCTTTCTGGCATTTGTTCTTTTGCTTGGACAATACACCTGGGCCAATTTCAGCGAGCTGTCTCGCACCCCCTATCTGCGCCCGGTTTTTATCAGCCTGTGTAATATGGTTGCCTGCAAAACATCGGATCTGAAAGATCTGTCTGCCATACAGTCCAGTCATATCGTGATTCGTAACGATGGAGAATATAAGAACGCCCTGTCTGTGGATGCCATCATCACAAACACAGCCAACTTTGATCAACCTTACCCCCACCTGTTGATGACCATGACCGGTGCCCACGGCAAAGTTATTGCCAGTCGGATACTTTCCCCCAGCCAATATCTCTCCGGGGAAGCAGCCGGAGCCCTGCTGATGCCTTCCGGGCAGCCAGTGCACTTAGCTCTGAAAGTGATGAAACCAACATCCGCAGTAACCGGAATTAATTTTGATTTTCTGCCCTGAAAAAAGTTTCTTCCGGTATGGCATGCGCCCTCATCCTGCCGGTTTTCAGCTTTATCCGAAGGGGTGAACGGGTTATCATACCCGGCCCAAATACGGTTACTTTTTGACCAGCAAGTTTCCTGAGCAGATTCGAGTGTGAACCCAAATTGCTGAAGATAGGTCCCTATCAGTTATCATCCCCTGTCATTCTGGCCCCCATGGCCGGAGTCACGGATCGCCCGTTCCGCAAGCTCTGTCTGGAGCAGGGAGCCGGGCTGGTTGTATCTGAAATGGTGACCAGCGATGTCCGCCTCTGGAACACCCGCAAATCCCGCCTTCGCCTTGATCACACCGATGAACCCGAACCCCGCTCTGTCCAGATCGCCGGCGGTGACCCTGAGATGATGGCTGAGGCCGCCCGTCGCAATGCCGAAATGGGTGCCCAGATCATTGATATCAATATGGGCTGCCCCGCCAAAAAGGTCTGTAACAAGGCCGCAGGCTCCGCGCTGCTGCGGGACGAACATCTGGTGCGGAATATTCTGACTGCGGTTGTATCCGCTGTAGACATTCCTGTCACCCTGAAGATTCGTACCGGCTGGAATCCGGAACAGCGAAATGGCACCACCATCGCCCGCATTGCCGAAGACTGTGGAATCCAGGCCCTGGCCGTACATGGACGCACACGCAGCTGCATGTACAAAGGGGATGCAGAATACGACACCATCGCCAGCATCTGTTCGGCTGTCTCCATTCCTGTTATTGCCAACGGTGATATCTGCACACCGGAAAAAGCAAAATATGTGATGGAATACACCGGCGCCCAGGCGGTCATGATTGGCCGCGCGGCACAGGGCAGGCCGTGGATATTTCGGGAAATTGCACACTATCTGGAACACGGTGAACGGCTGCCACACCCCACCTTCGAGACTGTCTGCCAGACCCTTTTGAACCATCTGCGGGCTCTGCACAGATTTTATGGTGAAGTGATGGGTGTGCGTATCGCCCGCAAACATGTGGGCTGGTATCTTCAGGTAGATACCGGCTCGGCCGCGTTTCGCAAGGTCTTCAACCAAATGGACACCCCCTCGGCGCAGATTGCCGGAATCAGGGAACACTTTGCGCAATTGATCAAAGGAAAGGAGTTTGCGGCATGACAGTGACTGATATTGCAGCCCAGGATTCAGCCGTTACAGGCTCCGGTCAGCACCTGACCAGCCCTGTTTCACAGGAAACCCAGACACTGCGCGACAGCGTCGAGAAGGCGATGAACAACTACTTCGCCCATCTGGAAGGACACGACGTCACCAATGTCTACAATATGGTGCTTTCTGAGGTGGAAGCCCCTTTGCTGGAGTCTGTTATGTCCTATGTAAAAGGCAACCAGACCCGGGCAGCGGTTATGCTGGGCCTGAACCGCGGAACCCTGCGCAAAAAGCTCAAGCAATATGGATTGCTTTGACACAGTTTTCTGAAAACAGGCGACCTTCCGCCTGTTTTTTTATTCTGCCCGGAAACAGCAACCCTGATGTTGTTTCCCCAATAACAAAATGCCAGGACGGCAGGAAACATCAGAACTACAGGAAAAGCACTTTGGTGCTTAACCTGCAGTGACTTTATAGGCAACTATCCGAAAGCGAGACTGTAATGACTGACAACTCCGGCATTCGCCCTGTACGAAGAGCGCTGATCAGCGTATCCGACAAGCAGGGTGTGGTGGAATTTGCCCGTCGACTGGCGGCTCTTGATATTGAAATTCTGTCCACCGGCGGCACCTTCCGATTGCTGCAGGAGAACGATGTTCCTGTGACAGAAGTTTCTGATTACACCGGCTTTCCGGAGATGATGGACGGCAGGGTAAAAACCCTCCACCCCAAAATCCATGGTGGCATTCTTGCCCGTCGTGGTCAGGATGACGAAGTCATCGCCGCCCATGGCATCAAGCCCATTGATATGGTGGTTGTAAATCTTTACCCCTTTGAAAACACCGTTGCCGATCCTGACTGCACCTTGGAAAACGCTATCGAAAACATCGATATCGGTGGCCCCACCATGGTTCGCGCCACGGCCAAAAACCACAAATATGCAGCGATTGTCGTTAACGCGAACAACTACGGCAAAATTGCCGACACCCTGGAACAGCAGGGTGGATTGGACGACCCCATGCGCTTCCAGCTGGCGGTAGAAGCTTTTGAACATACCGCAGCTTACGACGGCGCTATCGCCAACCATCTGGGTCTGCGCAACCCGGAGCAGCCCGAACAGAAAGCGGACTTCCCTAACACCTTTAGCACTCAGTTCGTGAAAAACGCTGAGATGCGTTATGGTGAAAACCCCCACCAAAAGGCGGCGTTCTACACCGAGCGTAATCCTGCCGATACCAGCGTATCCACCGCATCCGTGCTGCAGGGCAAGGCACTGTCCTATAACAATATTGCCGATACCGATGCCGCTCTCGAATGCGTAAAAGGCTTTGACCAGCCCGCCTGCGTCATCGTCAAACACGCCAACCCCTGCGGTGTGGCTATCGGTACCGATATTCTGGAAGCCTACACCCGGGCTTACGCCACCGACCCCACTTCCGCGTTCGGCGGCATTATTGCCTTTAACCGCCCGCTGGATGCCGGTACCGCCCACGCTATTATCAACCGTCAGTTTGTGGAAGTGATTATCGCGCCTTCCATCAACGATGAGTGCAGGGAAGTCCTGGCCAGCAAACCCAACATTCGCGTTCTGGTCTGTGGTGAGCTGTCTGCGTCCCCCACGCCTTTTCTCGACTTCAAACGTGTAAACGGCGGCCTGCTGGTGCAGGATGCTGACCTTGGCCGGGTAACCGGAGAAGAACTCAAAGTTGTCACCGAGCGTCTTCCCACTGATGATGAATTCCGTGATCTGCAGTTTGCCTGGAAAGTGGCCAAATACGTGAAATCCAATGCCATTGTCTACTGCAAGAACAACCAGACCGTTGGTATTGGCGCGGGCCAGATGAGCCGTGTTTACAGTGCCCGTATCGCCGGTATTAAAGCCGCTGACGAAGGCCTGGAAGTGCCCGGTTCCGTTATGGCATCCGACGCTTTCTTCCCGTTCCGGGATGGTATTGATGCAGCCGCAACTGCCGGTATTACCGCTGTTATTCAGCCCGGCGGTTCCATGCGTGACCAGGAAGTGATCGATGCGGCCAACGAAGCCGGCATGGCCATGGTCTTTACCGGCATGCGTCATTTCCGGCACTAACAAGATAATTTAAGACAATACAAGACAATAAATCGCTCGCTCAGGGCGGCACACCCGCCGCTCTCTTTCAAAGGATCTGCGGTTATGAAAATTCTGGTAATCGGTGGCGGTGGTCGTGAGCATGCTCTGGCCTGGAAAGCTGCACAATCATCCCGGGTTAGTGAAGTTTTTGTGGCACCGGGTAACGCCGGTACCGCCCGTGAAGCTGGTATCTCCAATGTCGCTATTGACGCAACAGATATTGATCGCCTGGTGGATTTTGCCAAAGACACCGGTATTGAGCTGACCATTGTCGGTCCGGAAGCGCCTCTGGTTATCGGTGTTGTTGACCGCTTCAGAAAAGAAGGCCTGACAATTTTTGGCCCGGATCAGGGTTCTGCCCAGCTAGAAGGCTCCAAGGCATTCACCAAAGATTTCCTGGCTCGCCACAATATTCCCACAGCAGCCTATGCCAATTTCACCGAAATTGAGCCTGCTGTCGCTTATGTTCGCGAACAGGGTGCTCCCATTGTGGTAAAAGCTGACGGCCTGGCTGCAGGTAAAGGCGTTATTCTCGCCCAGACCGAAGAAGAAGCGGAAACAGCCATCAAAGATATGCTGGCAGGCAATGCCTTTGGCGAAGCCGGCAGCCGCGTGGTGATCGAAGAGTTTCTGGTGGGCGAAGAAGCCAGCTTTATCGTAATGGTTGACGGCGAAAACGTTCTGCCCCTGGCCACCAGCCAGGACCATAAAGCCCGGGATAATGGCGACACCGGCCCCAACACCGGCGGCATGGGCGCTTACTCTCCGGCCCCGGTTGTTACTCCTGAAATGCATGATCGCATTATGCAGGAAGTGATTTATCCCACCGTAAAAGGTATGGCATCTGAAGGGTACCGTTACACCGGATTCCTGTACGCCGGTATTATGATTGCCCCGGATGGCACTCCCAAGGTTCTGGAATACAACTGCCGCTTTGGCGACCCGGAGACCCAACCTATTCTTATGCGCCTTAAATCTGATCTGGTAGAACTCTGCCTCGCCGGCGCCAATGGTGAGCTTGCAGATAAAATCTGTGAATGGGATTCCCGGGCTGCACTGGGTGTTGTTATGGCCGCCGGTGGTTATCCGGAAAGCTATAACAAAGGGGATGCTATTCAGGGCCTGGACAGCGCCATGGAAAGCCAAGTGTTCCAGGCGGGTACCGCACTGAAAGACGACGCCGTTGTAACAAATGGCGGCCGTGTTCTCTGCGTAACCGCTTTAGGAAACACTGTTGCAGAAGCCCAGGCAACAGCCTATGAGTCCATCAGGAATATCTCCTGGAAAGATTGTTATTTCCGTACAGATATCGGTCATCGCGCTATCGCACGGGAACAGCAGTAATAATTAACATCACGTCAAAAAGGTCAGGGGCTGAGTTAATAGAGGCATAGCCCCGCTCTTGCTCCTCACGTTATACTGACAACTATGACATGGCGCAGTTTTTCTGCGACACAGTATGGACACCATATGTAGGTAATCAACGTGCATAAGAACAAAAACACTTCCTGCCTGTTTAGTCTGATTGTTCTTCTTACACTTATCAGTGGATTAAGCACTACTGCCCAGGCTGTGATTACCATTACCCGCCCGGATTTCAGCCAGAAGATTAAGTCTCCCGACATATTTATTGATAAGAGCGATACCCTCACCCTGGAAGATATTTTACAGCCAGAGTACCAGAAAGCGTTTACCCACTGGGACAAAACCCGGTTGATTCTGAGGGACAAAGGTACAACCTGGCTCCGCCTGAAACTTCGTAATGTTACAGAGCAAAGTGTGCCACTGGTACTGCGTATACGCCACACCGACGCTACCGATGTGGAAATATTTTCTTCTGCCGGAATGCCGGAAATTTTTCCGATGAAAACCCCTATGCACGGAGAACTTATCACCAACTATGAGTTAATGCCCCTGAAAATTTCGCCGGGGCAAATTGCGACCGTTCACCTGAAACTGAAGTCACCCAACTTTCCCCGTATCAATATTCATCTGGGCAGCCCCGAACACATTGTCAGCAACACACAGTTTTACCTGCTGTTCCACGGTTCGCTTCTGGGTTTCAATTTTGCCCTTTTACTGCTGAATCTGGGACTTGCCAGAAAACGTAAAAAAGAATTTCTGCCGATATCCATACTCACAGTAACAATCCTCATTTTTCACCTGGCGAGCCTGGGTTTGCCTGCTGCCCTCTGGAACTCTATCCCACTCCACCAAAATTCCATTCAACAGAGCATGATGCTGGTGGGCTACGCCACCATACTTTACATTGTCCGACAGATGTTGACTGCCCCCCATCAACAGCCGATTATCGAGCGTCTGCTTTTGCCGGTTATGGGAATTAATATTCTTCTGGTTCCTGCTGTGCTGTTCTTTTCCCTGATTTTACCCGCGTGGATTCTGCAGCCTCTGGTTATAGGCAACACCCTGATCCTGACTCTGGCCGGAGTTATTCGCCTGTATGACGGAAACGGACAGGCTAACCGACTACTGAGTATGTTTATTCCTTATACCATTATTCAAATCACTACCAGTCTGACACTGGTTAATATTCTTCCATTTGATGTCAGCATTATGGAAGGTCTGCTGCTGATGAGCGCCTTGATTGTCACGGTGTGTCTGATGCTTATGCATCTTCTACCTGAAGCCCAGCATGTCACGACAGCAACATCACAAACCAACGACCCGATAGAAGAGGCACCAGACTGGAGCCACCTTGGCCATGAACTGCGCACTCCCATGAACGGTATCCTGGGAATGACCGAGCTGATGCAGAACACGTCCCTGTCAAACCGCCAACTGGACTACCTCTACACAATCCAGCTCTCCGGCCAGGAACTGTTGACCCTGATTAATCAGGTTGTTGATATGGGAAAAATCAGCTCAGGGGAAATTACTCAGCATCTGGAAACCTTCGATCCGGACGACCTTCTCCATAATTGCGTGGAACGCTACAGCTACAAAGCGGACCAGATGGGGCTGGAACTGGCCTGTATGGCTGACCATAATGTCCCCGGCCTGCTTATTGGCGACACCGCCCGTATAAGCCGAATTATTAATACCCTGGTATCCCATGCCATTAACCATACGGAACAGGGCGATGTGGTACTGAATATCGGCCATAACAACAGCCCAAGAAATGACAAACTGCAACTGAGAATTACTGTTCAAACATCAGATAACGGGGCTGGCTACAACGAAGCTTACCATGCCTTTAATTTAAGCAACGCACCTTCTTCTGAAACCCATTCATCCGGTCTGACCTTTGCTGCCCGCATGGCGTGCTACCTGGGAGGTACTGCCGGAGTCGCCAAAATTGACACAGTCACAACCACCTATTGGATTGATATTCCCCTGGAGGCTGTGGAAGCAGACGAAGCTTGCAGCAGTAGTCCGGAAAGGATTATCGACTTAACCAGTAAACGTGCCCTTGTCGTGGATGACAACGACACATGTCGTAATATTCTGGTGCAGCAGATACAGAAGCTGGGGGTGCAGGTTGAGCAGGCCCGCGACGCTACCGAAGCCATGGCCCTGCTCAGAACAGAAGATTCCCTGGGCCAACCCTTCGATATCGTCCTGCTGGATCACCAGATGCCGGGCATAAACGGCATGCAGCTTGCCCGCCGCCTGTCGGGAGAAAGCCGGTTTAAATCCTTAACCATCGTGATGCTGACAGGCCTGAGCCTGCAGCCGGACAGCTCTCTGACCACCCGTAACCGAATAAACAGAATCCTGACCAAGCCCGTCAGCGGAAAACAGCTGAAAAAAGTTCTGGAAGAAGAACTGGCGGAGGAAAACCGCACCGCCAGACTGGAAGAAAATGTATAGGGGCTGAACAGCCCCTATACATTTAACCTCTGGAAAACTCCCGCACTGCCTCCACAAAGACACCCGCCTTATCAGGGTCAACAAACTGATGAATACCATGCCCAAGATTAAAAACGTGGCCGGAGCCGTGTCCATAGGCGGACAGAATACGCACAACTTCTTCCCGAATACGATCCGGTGAAGCATAAAGTACACAGGGGTCCATATTCCCCTGAAGCGCCACTCTGTCCCCTACTCGGGCGCGGGCCTGGGCGATATTTGTCGTCCAGTCCAAACCCAGAGCATCAGCGCCGGTATCCGCCATAGACTCCAACCACTGGCCACCATTCTTGGTAAACAGAATTACTGGTACACGACGACCTTCATTTTCCCGAATCAGACCGTTGACGATGCGCTGCATATAAGTCAGAGAGAATTCCTGATATTCACGGCCACCCAGCACGCCACCCCAGGTATCAAAAATCTGCACAGCCTGGGCGCCACTGCGAATCTGCGCGTTCAGATAATCTGTTACCACATCCGTCAGACGGGAAAGCAGCTCATGGAGTACCTGAGGCTGGTCAAACATCAGGCCCTTGATATGACGGAAGTCTTTGGTACTGCCACCTTCCACCATATAAGTCGCCAAAGTCCAGGGACTGCCGGTAAAACCGATCAGAGGTACGCGCCCGTTAAGTTCACTACGGATAACCTGAACAGCTTCCATCACATAATTCAGTTCATCATCCATAGAAGGTGTCAGCAGAGCATCAACATCTGCGGCTGTTCTTACCGTTTTGCGGAATTTGGGACCTTCCCCCGTCTCAAAATAGAGACCAAGCCCCATAGCATCGGGAACAGTAAGAATATCTGAAAACAGAATCGCAGCATCAAGAGGGTAACGCTCCAGGGGCTGCAAGGTCACCTCACAGGCCAGTTCCGCATTTTTGCAGAGGCTCATGAAATCCCCGGCCTTAGCCCGGGTTGCCCGGTACTCAGGCAAGTAACGCCCCGCCTGACGCATCATCCAGACAGGCGTATAGTCCACCGGCTCCCGCAGCAAAGCCCTTAAAAACGTATCATTCTTGAGTTCAGCCATCTGTACCCCCAACAACAGTGAGCATAAATGCCACCACCTTCCACTTAGGCAGCAATGACATTCACCGAGTAAAAATCATGGACAAGACTCTACCTGATAAAGGATTGTACTTACATAGAAACCTGCCAGACTAAAATCCGCTTCACAAACGTAAGCATTGCGTCAGTATTTTTACAAACAACCACCTGTTAAACATAAATTGAATATTCAGGATTGTTTTTCAGGAGGATTGTTCTTTTGACAAGTATCAACGCAGTTTCGAATTGGAAGGGTATTATCCGCCCACTTTTTTACCCTATTGATATACGACAGTTCTTGGTCAAAATTGTAAGGACTAGCCAACCCCATAATCTGTCACCCTGTAAACGGATACTGAGACTTCCGGGTGTCAGCCAAACCAAATTCAGGTATAGCAAGTATTACCATGGAACGAGTTATAGAAACTTCTGATGCTCCAGCTGCTATTGGCCCCTACTCCCAGGCCATACAGTTTAACGGCATGATTATCACCTCCGGACAGCTGCCCATTGACCCGGAAACCGGTAATATGCCGGCAGATACCAAAGCCCAGGCACGCCAAATGTAAAAGCCATTCTGGAAGCATCTGGCTCCAGCATGAGCAAAGTGCGCAAAACCACCGTTTTCGTAAAAGATATGAATGACTTCACCGATATCAACGAAGTCTACAAGCAGTACTTCACCCTGCCCTTCCCGGCCCGCAGCTGCGTGGAAGTGGCACGCCTGCCCAAGGATGCACAAGTCGAAATCGAAGTGATCGCTAACTGCTGATTCGTTCAGTACATACAGTCAGGCACAAAAAAGGAGAGCGAAGCTCTCCTTTTTTCGTACACCACCCGCAATGGGCTTCTGGACAGTTCCCACATACGGTCTGAGTCTGGATCGGCTTTATGATTTCAAGGGCCATGGATGGCCCGCTAGCGACTCGATTCAGGAAGCATCGACGGATGCGGAAATCATAAACCCGATCCAGACTCGAAACCCCGAATCAGATATCCAGAAAGTCCATAATACCTTCAGCCGCCTGGCGTCCTTCCCAGACTGCCGTCACAACCAGATCAGAACCACGCACCATATCGCCGCCGGCAAAGATCTTGGGGTTAGATGTCTGGAACTTGAACTCAGCCTGTTCCGGTGCCACAACACGGCCCCAGTCGTCAGTCTTCACATCACAGTCAGTAAACCAGTCCGCCGGACTGGGCTGGAAACCAAAGGCCACCAGAACCGCATCAGCAGGAATAATCTCCTCACTGCCCGGAACCGGCTGCGGGCGACGACGGCCATTTTCATCAGGCTCACCCAGTTTAGTGGTGACAACCTTGATGCCTTCCACTTTGCCATCACCGACAATCTCAATGGGCTGACGGTTAAACAGGAAGTTAACACCTTCTTCCTTAGCGTTAGTCACCTCACGACGGGAGCCTGGCATATTGGCTTCGTCACGACGGTAAGCACAGCTCACCTTCCTGGCGCTCTGGCGGATAGAAGTGCGGTTACAGTCCATCGCAGTGTCACCACCACCAAGAACCACAACCTGCTTACCCTTCATATCGATAAAGTCTTCCGGCGCTTTTTCAAAGCCCAGATTCCGGTTCACATTGGATACCAGGAAAGGCAGAGCATCGTATACACCCGGCAGATCTTCACCGGGGAAGCCGCCCTTCATGTAGTTATAGGTACCCATGCCCATAAACACGGCATCGTAATCAGCCAGCAGCTCTTCGATGGTGATGTCCTTGCCAACTTCTGTTTCCAGACGGAACTCAATCCCCATCTCGGAGAAGATTTTACGACGCAGTTCCATCACGCCTTTTTCCAGCTTGAATTCTGGAATACCAAAGGTCAGCAGGCCGCCAATTTCCGGATACTTATCAAAAACAACCGGCTTAACACCGTTACGCACCAGAACGTCTGCACAGGCCAAACCTGCAGGGCCAGCACCGATGACCGCAACCTTTTTATCGGTCCAGGTCACGCCAGACATATCCGGACGCCAGCCCATGGAAAAAGCAGTATCGGTGATATATTTCTCAGTGGCACCGATAGTGACCGCACCAAAACCATCATTCAGGGTACAGGCCCCTTCACACAGACGATCCTGCGGACACACACGGCCACAGATTTCCGGCAGGGAGTTAGTCTGGTGGGACAGTTCAGCCGCTTCAAACAGCTGCCCTTCACTAACCAGCTTCAGCCAGTTAGGAATATAGTTGTGTACCGGGCACTTCCACTCACAGTACGGGTTACCACACTCAAGGCAACGGTGGGCCTGGTTCTTTACTTCCGGTTCCCGAAAAGGCTCATAAATTTCAATGAACTCTTTTTTACGGGCAATAATATTCTTCTTGGACGGATCTTTGCGCCCGACCTGTACGAACTGGAAATTATTGTTCAGTCTTTCAGCCATACACACCTCATCAATTCTGCTACCTCAACCATTCGCACTCTTTTTGAACCTCGAATGTCTCGAATGGCGGCGGCCTCTCGCGGTGAGACCGCCAGGACTGTTCGGATTATCAGACTCGGCCCTTATTCAGGACGCCCTCTGGTGTTGGCCAGCAACTGATCAAGACTGGCGGCCTTCGGCTTAACCAGCCAGAACAGGCCTGCATAGTCTTCAAAATCTTCCAGAATCTTCTGGCCCCAGGCACTGCCGGTTTCCCGCACAAACTCTTCGATTGTGCTTTGCAGATGGGTTCGGTGATCTTCCATCATCTCAGAGTCAACCCGATGGATTTCAACCAGCTCATGGTTGTAGCAGTCCACAAAGTTGCGCTTCAGGTCCAGTACGTAAGCGAAACCACCGGTCATACCCGCGCCGAAGTTACCTCCGGTGGGACCAAGTACAGTTACCTGACCGCCGGTCATATATTCACAGCAGTGGTCACCGGCACCCTCCACAACCACATGGGCACCGGAGTTACGCACACCGAGACGCTCACCGGCACAGCCAGCGGCAAACAACTTACCCCCTGTGGCGCCGTAGAGGCAGGTGTTACCGATAATGGAGGTATCCTGGCTGGCAAAGACACTGCCCTGGGGCGGACGAATCACCAGCTTACCACCGGTCATACCTTTACCGATGTAGTCGTTGGCATCGCCTTCAACATACATATTCAGGCCACCGGCGTTCCAGACACCAAAGCTCTGGCCCGCACTGCCTTTCAGCTTCACGGTCACAGGCGCATCAGCCATACCCTGGTTGCCGTAGCGACGGGCAATTTCACCGGAGAGGCGGGCACCGATAGAACGATCACAGTTACCAATGGTGTATTCGAACTCACCGCCGGAACGGGCTTCGATAGCGGGCAGCATATCCTTCACCATTTGCTCAGCCATCAGGCCTTCATCAAACGGCGGGTTGCGATCAACCTCACAGACATTGGGCTTATCAGCCGGAATTGCGCTGTTGCTCAGTACCGGAGACAGGTCCAGGTTACCCTGACGGGCAGACTCACCTTCCTTCACCTTCAGCAGACTGGTATGACCAATCAGCTCCTGCAGACTGCGGTAACCCAGCTGGGCCAGCAGCTCACGAACCTCTTCCGCAAGGAAGGTAAAGAAGTTGGTAACCATCTCCACAGTGCCGATGAAATGCTCGTCACGGAGATGCTTATCCTGGGTTGCGACACCTGTCGCACAGTTGTTGAGGTGACAAATTCGCAGGTACTTACAGCCCATAGCAACCATCGGTGTGGTACCAAAGCCAAAGCTTTCAGCGCCCAACAGAGCGGCCTTGATAACATCCAGACCAGTCTTCAGACCACCATCGGTCTGCAGGCGAATCTTGCCTCGCAAATCGTTGGAACGCAGAGCCTGCTGAGTTTCCGCAAGACCCAGCTCCCAGGGAGAACCGGCATAGCGAATAGACGTCAGCGGGCTTGCAGCAGTACCACCATCGTAGCCGGATACAGTAATAAGGTCAGCGTAAGCTTTAGCAACTCCTGCTGCGATTGTGCCAACACCGGGTTCGGATACCAGCTTCACAGAAACCAGCGCTTCCGGGTTCACCTGCTTCAGGTCGTAGATCAGCTGAGCCAGATCTTCGATGGAATAAATATCATGGTGCGGCGGCGGTGAAATCAGGGTCACACCGGGCACGGAGAAACGCAGGCGGGCGATCAGATCGTTCACCTTACCACCGGGCAGCTGACCACCTTCACCAGGTTTGGCACCCTGAGCCACCTTGATCTGCAGAACATCTGCATTCACCAGATAGTGAGGTGTTACACCAAAACGTCCAGAAGCGATCTGCTTGATCTTGGACACCTTGTCGGTACCAAAACGAGCCGGGTCTTCACCGCCTTCACCGGAGTTGGAACGGCCACCCAGACGATTCATGGCCTGAGCCAGTGCTTCATGGGCCTCCGGAGACAGGGCCCCCAGACTCATGGCCGCAGAGTCAAACCGACTGACAATGGCAGAAACAGGCTCCACCTGATCCAGAGGTATCGGCTGACGATCACTCTCCAGGGCAAACATATCCCGAATAACCGCCACTGGTCGTTCATTAACCAGGGAAGAATATTGCTTCCAGGCACTGTAGTCGCCGTTTTTTACCGCCTGTTGCAGGGTCTGGATGACATCCGGGTTAAAGGCGTGATATTCGCCGTCGTGTACATACTTAAGGAAGCCACCCTGCTGCATGGGCTTACGCTTCTTGCCGGCTTCTTTAGCCAGACGCAGCTGATCTTCGTGGAAGTCAGTGAAGCGGGCACCTTCAATACGACTGAGTACACCTTTAAAGCAGAGGTCAACTACATCCTGACTGATGCCAATAGCTTCAAACAGCTGGGCACCACGATAGGAAGCGATAGTGGAGATGCCCATTTTGGACATAATCTTCAGCAGACCTTTACTGATACCTTTACGGTAAGCCTTATAAGCCCCCAGAGTATCGGCAATCATGGTACCGTTCTGGATCATGTCCCGAATCACTTCATAGGACAGCCATGGGTAAACCGCTGTCGCGCCAAATCCCAGCAGAACCGCAAACTGGTGGGAGTCACGGGCCGTTGCCGTTTCAACCAGAATATTGGCATCAGCTCGCAGACCTTTGGCAATCAACCGGTGATGGATAGCGCCGGTAGCGAAAGCCGCATGAATAATCAGGTGCTCTGGCTTCTGGTCACGGTCAGACAGGTGAACAACCACCTTGCCGTCACGCACTGCCTGTTCAGCCTTGTCACACAGGGAAACAATAGCGGCTTCCAGACTAACCTCAGGGGCGTAACCCAGGTCGAGACGGACAACCTTCAAATCATCATGCTTATGCTCTTCATTGACCAGATTAAGGAACTTGGTAATGGAAAGCACCGGCGATTTCAGAATCACCCGCTTGGCATGTTCGGGGGTTTCCTCGAACATATTCCGCTCACGGCCAAGGCAGGTCTCCAGGGACATCACCACCGCTTCCCGCAGGGGGTCGATGGGAGGATTGGTAACCTGAGCGAACTGCTGACGGAAGTAGTCGTATACCGGACGCACCCGCTGGGACAGTACCGCCATGGGGGTATCATCACCCATGGAGCCAACGGCTTCCTGGCTGTTTTCTGCCAGGGGGCGAATGACCTGGTCACGCTCCTCAAAGGAAACCTGGAAACGCTTCTGCTCGGCCAGAAGAACATCCGCAGGCAGGAGATCAACCTTATGGTCAACTTCCACAAAGCGGGACTGAATCCGGCAGGCATGTTGCTTCAGCCACTGTTTGTAGGGCTGGCGGCTCTTCAGCTTCTGGTCAATATCATTGGCCTGCAGGAACTCACCGGTTTCGGTATCGATAGCCAAAATCTGACCAGGACCCACACGACCTTTAGCGACAACATCTTCCGGCTTGTAGTCGTACACGCCGACTTCCGAGGCCACGGTAATATAACCGTCTTTGGTTTTTACCCAACGGGACGGGCGCAGGCCGTTGCGGTCCAGGGCGCAGACAGCGTAACGGCCATCGGACAGCACCAGACCAGCCGGGCCATCCCAGGGTTCCATATGCATGGAGTTGTATTCGTAGAAAGCCCGCAGGTTCGGGTCCATGGTATCCACGTTCTGCCAGGCTGGCGGAACCAGCATACGCACAGCACGATGAAGATCGACACCACCTCTTACCAGAATTTCCAGCATATTATCCAGGGAGGAGGAGTCAGAACCGACACGGTTCACCAATGGCCGGATTTCATCCAGCTTCGGCAGCATTTCAGAACTGAACTTACCGGCACGGGCTTCCGCCCAGTTACGGTTACCCATAATGGTGTTGATTTCACCATTGTGGGCAAGCATGCGGAACGGCTGTGCCAGGGGCCAGCGGGGCATGGTATTGGTTGAGAAGCGCTGGTGGAAAACACAAATCGCGGTCTCAAAGCGGCTGTCCCCAAGATCCGGATAGAAGCTTGCCAGATCAGCAGGCATCATCAGACCTTTGTAGGTGATCACCTGACTGGACAGGGAACAGATATAAAAATTCTCGTCATGGGCCAGGGTCTGGCTGACTTTACGGTGCGACATAAACAGTGCCGCTTCCAGCTGGTGACGATCGAGTTCACCTTCAGGAGTTACAAAGACTTGCTCAATCAGGGGTAACTGATCCAGAGCAATGGGGCCGAGGCAATCTTTATTGGTAGGAACGGAGCGCCATCCAGCGACTTTCAGCCCCTGGGATGACAACTCCTGTTCAAAGGCCTGGCGGCTTTCACTGGCTTTGCGTTCATCACGATCGAGGAACACCATGCCTATGGCATAAAGGGCAGGGAGCTGCAGCTCAAGATTCTCTGATGCGATAGTCCGGAAAAAAGAATCCGGCAGCTGAATCAGCAATCCACATCCGTCACCGGTACGACCATCGGCGGCAATACCGCCACGGTGGGTCATACATGTTAAAGCTTCAATTGCTT
Source organism: Parendozoicomonas sp. 209JJ7-1 (assembly GCF_058147085.1). Taxonomy (NCBI): domain Bacteria; kingdom Pseudomonadati; phylum Pseudomonadota; class Gammaproteobacteria; order Oceanospirillales; family Endozoicomonadaceae; genus Parendozoicomonas; species Parendozoicomonas sp. 209JJ7-1. Next base: position 78,775 of record NZ_JBYVJU010000004.1, read on the forward strand.
TCTGGAGCAGATCATGACTTTTGTTGCCCTCTGTGTGGGCAATGAGTCCGAAGCCACAGTTGTCCCTGAACTCAGCGGGATTATACAAACCTGAACTCATAGGCGATCTCTCAACAGCCATTCTGATAATCGTTATTTGGCGTACGGCATCCTGGCCAGACGAGCAGCATCCATGGCTGACTGACAACCCGCAGTATCAGTTCTCACCTGACTAGGGTGATGCAGGCAACTTTCTGTTAAAAAGCATTGAACTGTACTACTGGAACATCACGCCAGACACTTAATCACACGACCGTACCAAACTGGTGCACCAGCCGTGGGGCCGCCCATTGTACATGGGGAGAGAGTTCTTAACAAACCCGGATAAAAAGGACAATCAGGAGTGCTCGCAAAAAGGGCATCATCTATATAAATATCATCTCTTAGTTTTTCCTCTCAAAAAAGCCGGACTAACATCTATAATTCATCGCAGTTTTTCATGGCTGAACAGCTATGGCTACCGTTCTTGCCCGCTGTTATACGGTTTTCCGGAATACATTCACCATCCGAAGCGCACTCATAAAAAAACTGCGAAAAACAGTTTTGCTCCATATCCAGATTATTTTCTGGCTTGTCAGTTCTCCGGTTCAGGCAGGCCTTCAGGATGCTATTAAAGCTATTGAAGAACTTCTCGCGGAAGGTAAGCCTGTGGGCATTCTCGTTATTGATATGCAGAAATTTTCTATCAGCGATTTTCAGCTTTACGGAAACCCTGAAATTGCTCAGGAGCAGGTAAAACTTATCGAGCATTTTTCTGAACGGGATGGGGTCGTTTTTGTAGATGTTAACCTCAACCCTCTCGCAAGGGATATTCCAACGCCCAGGGAGACAATAGTCACACTGGATGAACTGCGCCTGAGCATGAAAAAGGCGAAAATCTATACCCGCTTTCTCAAGGTGAAGGATGATGCCTTTTTTCAACCATCAGTGAATACCCACTTTGAGGGAGAAGAAGATTTGTGGACAGGCACCCTGAATGATTTCCTCAAACAGCATGGCGTCAAAGACATCCTCACCACCGGTTGCCTTGACGGAGCCTGTATTTTCGATACAGCCTATGGCGGAGTCAAAAAAGGATATAACGTCTACGTCGACAGGCAACTCAATGTTTTTGTCGATGAATACGATATCAAAACCCGGGGCGCAGAAGCCATAAAAGAGCTAAACACCAAGAAATGGGCACTATTGAAGAAACATTTTGGCGACAGGCTGAATATGATTGAGCCAGCAGCAGCCACATGCCAAACCGAATAGCCGCCTAAAGAGATAAGGCGACTATCCAACTAAATTCGTACTTTTACGGAAATATCAGAAAAGAGAGTTCAATTTATTCAGAGAGCGAACAACTGGCTTCCAGCTGCTCTTTCAACAGTTCGTTAGGGGTATCACCTGTTACAATACCACTGCCCAACGCTTCCAGCAGAACCAGACGCAGCTGTCCATCAACAACCTTCTTATCGACACTCATCAATTCCATAAAGTGATCTGGTGTCATATTCGACGGAGGCAGTACGGGAAGGTTTGCCTTTTTAAGCAGCGCAACGGTTCGGTCCACAATACTGCTATTGATCATCTCCGCCCGGACAGACAGTTCCGCTGCCATCACCATACCAGCGGCAACAGCTTCGCCATGGAGCCAGGCACCATAGCCCTGATGATTTTCAATAGCGTGACCAAAGGTATGCCCCAAGTTAAGTAGTGCACGACGACCGCTCTCTTTCTCGTCTTCTGCTACAACAATAGCTTTATTCTGACAGGAACGAAGGACTGCCTCAGTCAAAGCCGGTACATCACGGCCAACCAGCTTCTCCATATTCTGCTCAAGCCATTCAAAGAAGGATGCGTCCGCCATCAAGCCATACTTGATAACTTCCGCCAAACCGGCCGACAACTCCCTATCCGGCAAGGTTGAAAACACACCAACATCAGCAATCACACACTGGGGCTGATGGAAAGCGCCAATCATATTTTTGCCAAGGGCGTGATTGACCCCTGTTTTTCCACCCACAGACGAATCCACCTGAGAGAGCAGGGTTGTAGGCACCTGAATAAAGTCAACACCACGCTGATAACAGGCCGCAGCAAAGCCACACATATCCCCAACCACACCGCCACCCAGGGCAATCAGTGTTGTTGTACGACCATGACGGTACTCCAGCAAACCATCAAAAATGGTATTCAGGACATCAAGATTTTTAAACTTCTCACCATCAGGCAGGATAATATCCACAACCTGATAACCGGCAAGAGCTCCGTGAAGGCGCTCAAGATAGAGAGGAGCCACGGTTTCATTGGAAACAATGGCCACCTGCTTGCCACGGATAAAAGGCGTAATCAGTGAAGACTGATCAATCAGCCCTGAGCCGATGTAAATGGGATAGGAGCGATGTCCAAGGTCAACACTCAACGTCTGCACGGCATTACTCCTGGCCGGTTATATGAAAATTTGGGGGAAAGAGAAGATCAGCCGCCCTGCAAAGCCTGGAGAATATCCCGTATAACCTGTCTGGGGCTTCCCCGGTCAGTCGAAAGAATCAAATCGGCAGCCTGACGATAAAGAGGGGAACGCTTTGCGTACAGGTCTGCCAGAACCTGCTCTCGATCAGGTCTCTGCAACAGTGGGCGCTTCTTATCTTTGGCGGTACGCTGTATCTGCACGGAAACAGAAGCATCAAGGAACACAACAAAACCACCGGAGACCATCAGGCGTCTGTTCTCTTCCCGCATAATAATACCGCCACCTGTGGCCACCACACTGGCAGGATGGTTCTGGAGCAGCTGCAGCACAGCGGTTTCCCGCTGACGAAAGCCCTCTTCCCCTTCCATATCAAAAATCCAGGGAATATCAGCGCCACAGCGCTCTTCCACTTCCTGGTCCGTATCCAGAAAAGGGAGCTTCAGATCCCTGGATAACATACGGCCGATGGTGCTTTTACCCGCTCCCATCGGCCCGATCAGATAAATAGTGCGTGACTGCATACGTCCTGTCAGCGCAAGGCCAGATTCTCCGAAAGTATTTTTGGCGTGATAAAAATCAGCACCTCGTTTTTTACATCCCGACGGGTATCTTTGCGGAACAGACGACCGATGCCAGGCAGGTCACCCAGCAGAGGCACTTTTTCCACACCCGAGCTGGTAACATTCTTGAAAATACCACCAAGCACAACTGTCTGACCATCATCAACCAGCACCTTTGTCTCGACTTCCATAGTATTAATTATCGGTATACCTGTAGGCGTAGAAGTTGTGGAATCGTCATTTGTGACCACTATTTCCATAATAACCCGCCCATCCGGGGTAATTTGAGGCGTTACTTCAAGGGAAAGTACTGCATCTTTAAAAGAGACCGTAGTTGCACCACTGGAACTCGCCTCTTGATAAGGTATTTCCTTACCATTTTTAATTATGGCCTTCTGTTTATCCGCCGTTATTACCTTCGGCTGGGAAACAATTTCACCGCCACCATCGCTTTCAAGCGCCGATAGCTCAAGGTTCAAAACTGCAGCATTGCTCGAAAAACCTATGGCAATTGCAGATGACCCTGCGCCAGTTACACCTAAATCAGTAAACATCTGATCATATGTGTACTTACGTTTTAGTACTACCTGCTTTTGCCCATCTTCCCCTTCTTCCTCCGACTCCGTTGTCACACGGGCCCCCTGGCCACCTATAAAGGTACTCCCGGGCCTGTTATATTTACCACCAGGATTTATATACCCTCCCCATTTCACACCAAGCTCTTTTCTGAAGCTTGTATCAGCACTGACTATACGAGCCTCAATCTGAACCTGACGTACAGGAATATCAATTTTTTCTATAAGATCACGGATCTCATCGATTTTCTCCTGCGTTTCCTGCACTAAAAGACTATTTGTTCTTTCAATAACCTGCACGCTCCCTCTTTCCGAGAGAATTCGATTTCCTTTATCACCCAGCAAAACAGCAGCAATTTCAGCGGAATCCGCATAATTAATCTGAATCAACTCAGCAAAAAGAGGGGCAAGCTCACGAATCTGCTGCTCGGATTCCAGCAACTCCCGTTCCTGCGCAGCTAACTCAGCTGCGGGAGCAACAACCAGAACATTATTTTCCAGGCGCTTACCCAGCCCCTTGGATTTCAACACAATATCCAGAGCCTGATCCCAGGGAACACGTTTCAAACGCAAGGTCACTGAGCCAGAAACCGAATCACTCGCTACCAGATTCAGATCTTTAAAGTCTGCCAGAATCTGTAGCACGTTTCGAATTTCAATATCCTGAAAGTCCAGGGACATCTTATCCCCGGTATATACCACCTGCTTCCTGGCTTTTTTTTCTGCTTCCTGTGAAGTCAAGGCTTTTACACTGATTGTCAGCTTTTCATCTGTCTGCCAGGCCAGATAGTCATACTCGCCTTTTGGCTCTATAACAACAACAGTATTACCATCTTCAACCTTGGCATCAATAAACTGTACCGGGGTAGCAAAATCTACAACATCAAGCCTGTTCCGCAATCCCACTGGTAATGTAGAGTCGGGGAATGTCAGTTTCAAACGTCCGCCCTGTTCATCAAGACTCATGGTGACCGCCTTTGATGAAAGGGAAACAACAACATTACCTTCACCATCATCGCCACGTTCAAAATCAATGGCCGTTACACCCTCAACTGTCGCTGGAGTTGGCACACTCACAGCGGATGCTGTCTGGGAGCGTACAGCAGGGGCTGCTGCACCCTCGTCCCCAACAAGGATGAAAAGATTATTACCTTCAGTCCGGGTGGTATAACTGGAAGGCTGATCCAGGTTAACAATCATCCGGGTACGGTCTTTTGCTTCTATTACAGTAATACTGCGGGCATTGGAAAAGCCGACCTCATTATATTTCTTAACTCCACTCTTGGTTTCCGGAAGATCCAGGGCGATACGCGCAGGCTGCTCAATACTATAACCACTGATATTCGGCGGAGGGGAATCAAATGTCAGCTTCAATTCCACCCGGTCACCAGGCAGTGAACTCACATCAAGGGATTGTAGAGTACCGGCGAAGACTGATGTCGCCAGCAAGCTGGCTCCCCCCGCACCCACAAGTCTTATCCACCTTATCAAACCATCTGTCATATCCATCCAAGTAACACCCGTATTATCTTTATAATTCCCTGTGCGCCGTTAATTCTTCACCCCAGCAACACTCAAACAAGTTACAGCAGGTACTGCATACATCCTGAAAATATTATTGTTCTTTAAGAGACAAAGTTCTGGGTCTTTCTACCCAGCCGTCCTCGCCGCTTCTGACAATCTCAATCACCTGAACTTCTGAGCTGGTAATACCCACAATACGGCCATGATTACGTCCCATGTAATCCCCAACTTCCACTTTATAAACACCACCATCAGCAGACAGTAATGCATAAAAGCCATTGTCATCACTGATAGTTCCGGCCATCCCGAAAGTGTCAAAAGGGAAGTTTTCCAGATATTGTTTGACCCTGTCCAGGTCCGGCCTGACATCAGAGTCAACACGCTGTCTGCGCTTTACTTCGACCTTGACCGGTCGGTCAAAAGGACTTCTCATCCCTGACGAGCTGTAAGTAAACGCTTCGTAGGGAACGAACTGTGGCAGAGGTTCAATTACCCTCTTAGGACGGGCTCGAACTTCATCCATAAACATGGACAGATCCTGATAATCACTGGTTGTGTCACAACCAGCCAGAAAAGCAGTTCCACTCAGCATCACAGCAAGGAAAAACTTTCTGTTCATCATGTTCCCCCATTATCGTGATAACGATAGGTTCGTGCCTTGATTTCCATATTCAACACACCCGAGCCTTTATCACTTTTAATGGAAAAGTCGTGAAGCGTGACAATACGAGGAAGGCTAGAGACACCACTGACAAATATCCCTATATCGTGGTAATTCCCGCGAACACTGACATTAATGGGCAACTCAACATAGAATTCATGCTTCACTTCAGGCTGCAGACTAATGGAGTTAATAGCAAGCCCGGCTCCCAAGCCGGTATAAGTGATATCCTCCAGCAGTCCAGGGACTTCCGTATCACTGGGCAACTGCTTGATCAGCGCACCAAAAGAAGCCTCCATCTCAACCATCTGGGCCCTGTACGCTTCAAGGTTAGCAGCCAGAAAAGCCTTGGTCTGAAACTGGTTTTTCAATTCACTTTCCTGCCTGACCCCACGCTCCAACTTATCCCCCAGGTCGCTCAGGTGAAAGTAGTAACCGAGAAACAGAACCAGCACAAAAACAAGGATGCAGACGATAACCTTTGCGGGACCAGGCCATGAACCAATATTTTCAAGATCCAGCTCGTTAATATCCAGATTATTCAACCTGGCCAGAGATTCCTGAAATGAACTCATACCCCCGCCTCCTTTTTATTCCCCTGCCCAGGGGCAGACTGCAGTACTGTCAGATCAAAAGTACTGCCTTCTCCATCCTTTAAGGCTTTTACTGCGGTAAGATTTGGACTAGTGAACCAGTCAGATTCATCCAGATGCCGCATCAGGCGGGATATTCGGTTATTGGATTCAGCCACCCCCTGAATACTGATTTTATCGCCTGTCATAGAAAGAGAAGTAAAATAAACCCCATCAGGCAGCTGGCGCACCAACTCATCAAACACTCGAACGATAACCGGACGGTTACCCTGCAGATCCTGAATAACTTTCATCCGGGCTAAAAGCTCGGTTTTCTTTTTCTTCAGTTCATTAATTTCCTTGATTTTGTCATCCATGGTACTGATTTCCCGCTGGATAAACTGATTTCTGGACTGCTGGGCTTCAATTTCAGACTTGAGCATTAAATCACGGGCAAAAATCAGTACCGCAGCAACAGCTACAGTTACCCCAAGACCTACCAGGAAATTTTTCTGTCTTTCCTGACGAAGCTCCTCTCGCCAAGGTAAAAGGTTAATCTTTGCCATCAGTCAAAGCTCCTCATAGCCAGACCGCAGGCAATCATCATTGCCGGGGCATCATTGGTCAGAGCACTGGCATTTACCTTACCTGCTATGGACATTCGGGCAAACGGATTAGCCAGCACACACCGAGCACCTATCTTTTCAGCAATCATATCCGCCAGACCCAGGGTCGACGCGGTACCGCCTGCAAGTACAATACAGTCAATATCATTAAAATGACTGGAGGAATAGAAAAACTGCAGACTGCGGGAAACCTGCTGAACAGCGGCTTCCCGGAAGGGCTCAAGCACCTCAGGTTCATAATCATCCGGCAACTCACCGGTTTTTTTGGCCAGGCCGGCTTCTTCCGGAGACATACCATAGCGACGCTGAATTTCTTCTGTCAGCTGACGCCCGCCAAACAGCTGTTCCCGGGTATAAATTGTTTTTCCGTTTTCGAGAACACTGAGAGTGGTCATGGTGGCACCAAGATCCACAATGGCCACAAGGGGATCATCGTCATCAAGGTCAAGCTGGGGCTCAATCAACTCGTAAGCCCGCTCCATGGCATAAGCTTCAGCATCAACTACACGGGCATTCAAACCAGCCATATTAAGAACAGCTTCACGGTTATCGACATTTTCCTTTCTACAGGCAGCCACCAGAACATCAGCCCGTTCAGGATTACGTTCATTCAGCCCCTGAACCTCAAAATCCAGCGCAACTTCATCGAGAGGGTAAGGGATGTACTGGTCGGCCTCCACGGTAATCTGGCTTTCCATCTCATCATCACTGAGAGACGCGTCCATTTCCATAGTCTTGGTGATCACAGCAGAACCAGCAACAGCTACCGCAGCGTTTTTGAGTGAAGTTCTGGACTTGGCCACCAGCTGTCGAACACTTTCTCCCACAGCCTCAAGCTCATTAATATTTTTCTCAACCACCGCATTGGGTGGCAATGGCTCGACAGCATAGGATTCCACCCGGTACTGGTTCCCATTACGGGAAAGCTCTAGTAATTTGACCGAGGTAGAACTGATATCGACCCCCAGTAACGCACTGGATTTCTTGCTAAACAGCCCTAACACTGGTGTTTGCCCCATATAGTATTTTTTATAGTTGTTTACAACATTGCTCTTATAAACAGAACCATTAAATCGTAGTCTGCGATATATGGCAATTGTATATCAACACCAACTCTCGCTTATAATGGCTCGCTCAGAACGTGACATAGCTACCAAAACCACACTAAATGGTTCATTTATTATATAACTTATGAGTAAAACGGTCAGAGTGATCCGATTCGGTCTATGGTGCAGTTTAGCTGCACTGTGTGGGGCACTGCTCATAGGCAGCAGTGCATATCTGTACCTGAGTCCTGGACTGCCTTCAGTCGACTCTCTGAAAGATGTACGCCTGCAGACTCCGCTGCGGATTTACGCCAGCGACGACGCCCTTATTGCAGAATTCGGGGAAAAACGGCGCTCGCCCGTTAATATTGAGAATGTTCCCCAGAATATGATTAACGCCTTCCTGGCTGCGGAAGATGACCGTTTTTACTCACATAATGGTGTTGATATTACGGGTCTTGTACGGGCATCTGTGCAACTTGTTTCCACAGGACGCATCCAGTCCGGTGGCAGCACAATCACCATGCAGGTAGCCAAAAACTTCTTTCTCAGCCATGAACGGGTTTTCTCCCGTAAGTTCAACGAAATTCTCCTGGCCCTGGAGATTGAACAGGAACTCAGCAAAAGCGAGATTATTGAACTCTACCTGAACAAGATTTATCTGGGGAACCGTTCTTACGGTATCGAGGCCGCTGCACAAGTTTATTACGGCAAGTCCATCAGCGAACTTAACCTCGCCCAGATGGCCATGATCGCCGGACTCCCCAAAGCCCCATCCCGCTACAACCCATTAGCCAATCCCCGTCGCGCAATGATCCGCCGGGATTGGATCCTGGATCGTATGCTTGAGCTTGGCATGATCTCCACTACGGAGCACAAACAAGCCCAAGGGGCACCGGTAACCGCAAGTTATCACGGACTTCCCGTAGAACTTGAAGCACCTTATGCTGCCGAGATGGTTCGCCAGGAAGTACTGAGCCGTTATGGCAGCAACGCCTACACCGATGGTTACGAAGTTTATACGACTATAGACAGCAACCAGCAGAGAGCCGCCAACAGCGCTATTGATAAAGGGCTGCAGGCATACGACGAACGCCATGGATATCGCGGCCCTGAGATGGTTCTTGCAGAAGAGCCGGACAACTGGCAACAAATACTTACCAACACTTCCCGTATCGGCCAGCTGCATCCCGCCATAGTCACCAGCGTTCTTGAGGATTCTGCCGAACTGCTATTCCGGGATGGTACAACCGGAGTTTTAAACTGGGATGGCATGAAATGGGCAAAACCCTATATTGACGTAAACCGCCAGGGCACAACACCAAAATCACCTTCCGATATTTTGGCAGCGGGTCATCTCATTCGTGTTCGCCAACAGGATAATGGCTGGCACCTGAGCCAGATTCCGGAAGCCCAGTCCGCGCTTATCGCTATCAAGCCAGAAGATGGTGCCATCTCAGCCATGGTTGGCGGCTTTAATTTCTATGACAGCAAATATAACCGGGTGACCCAAGCCAGCCGTCAGGTCGGTTCAGCTTTCAAGCCATTTATCTATACGGCAGCCGTCACCAAAGGTGTGACACCCGCCACACTTATTAACGATGCCCCTGTCGTATTTAATGATAGTCAGCTGGAAAGCCACTGGAGACCCGAGAACGACAACCAGAAGTTCTACGGTCCTACCCGCATTCGCCAGGGGCTTTACCGCTCCCGCAACCTGGTTTCTATACGCCTGCTGCAACGCACTGGTATTGATTATACATTGAATGTGCTGGAGCAGCTGGGCCTGCCCCGGGCCAAGCTGCCGGACAACCTTTCACTTTCCCTGGGCAGTGCTGCCCTGACACCTCTGGAACTGGCAACAAGCTATACCGTGCTGGCTAATGGTGGCTTCAGGATTGAGCCTTATATCATTCGTCGCATTGAAAGAATGAATGAAATAGTCATGAAAGCCGATCCCCTGATTGCCTGCCGTGATTGCACTTCGGAAGAGGAGAAATCCGAACCAGAAGAAGCTCAGACCCTCGCTTTGCCGGAAAACGAGAAGCTGGCGGCTCTCACCGAACCACTACCAGAGAAAGCCGAAATCCCTCCAGCACCGAGGCTGGCCCCACGGATTATGGACGCACGGGTCAACTTCATCATGTATGACATGATGAAGGATGTTATTCGCCTGGGTACCGGTCGCCGGGCCAAAGCCCTTGGCCGCTCAGATCTGGCCGGTAAAACCGGAACAACCAATGACCAGCAGGATGTCTGGTTCTCCGGATTCAATCCCGAATTGCAAACCACAGTCTGGATGGGCTTTGACCAGCCCCGCACTCTGGGCCGCTGGGAATATGGCGCAAACGCAGCCCTGCCCATCTGGATTGATTTTATGAAAGAAGCTCTGAAGGATATTCCGGAGAAAAACCTTCCCCAGCCCGATGGCATTGTCACCATGAAGATCAATCCAGCCACTGGGGAACCAGCCCAGCCGGAAGAAGAGAATGCCATCTTTGAAATCTTCCGCGCCGAGAACGCACCGAAAGTACAACCCCGGGACGGCGAACAAAGTGACAGCAGGGAAGAAACATTTAATCCGGGAGATATTTACTAAGGCAGCCCATATTGAGCTGCTCCTTCTCCAACAACTTCTACTTTACCCCCAACAAAAAGCCCTGCTGATAAGCAGGGCTTTTTACATCAGTTACCGGGATAATCAGTAAGCAATGTCATCCATAGATTTCAACGGGTAGTGTGCGGGGTATTCAGCGCAGGCTACACCCGTATCAACCGCTGCTTTTGCGACAGCCGCAGAGACGGCACCCAGCAGACGGGAATCCATAGGCTTGGGAATAATATAGTCACGGCTGAATTCAAGGGATTCCAGACCGTAAGCATCCAGAACTTCCTGGGGAACAGGCTCTTTCGCCAGCTCTTTAAGGGCATAAGCCGCAGCGATCTTCATCTCTTCATTAATGCGGGTCGCGCGAACATCCAGAGCACCACGGAAGATGAACGGGAAGCCCAGAACATTATTGACCTGGTTCGGATAGTCAGAACGGCCAGTGGCCATAATTACGTCCGGACGGGCTTCCATCGCCTTCTCTGGCTTGATTTCGGGGTCAGGGTTGGAGCATGCAAACACAACAGGGTTTTCTGCCATACGTGCCAGTTGCTCGGGAGACAGCAGGTTCGGACCTGACAGCCCCAGGAACACATCTGCGCCCTCAATAGCATCGTCCAGTGTACGACAATCAGTCTCTACAGCGAATGCAGCCTTGTATTCATTCAGGTTGGTACGACCAGAGTGAATCACGCCTTTACTGTCCAGCATCAGGATGTTTTCCGGCTTCATGCCACAGCTGATCAGCAGTTTTGTGCAGGAGATCGCGGCAGCGCCGGCCCCCAGGCAAACCATACGAGCAGTGTCTACAGACTTACCCGCCAGTTCCAGAGCATTCAACATACCGGCAACAGTTACAATCGCAGTACCGTGCTGATCGTCATGGAAAACCGGAATATCACACAAATCAATCAAAGTGCGCTCAATCTCAAAGCACTCAGGTGCCTTGATATCTTCCAGGTTAATTCCACCAAACGTCACGGCAATACGTTTAACTGTGTCGATAAATGCCTGAGGGCTTTCGGATTCCACTTCAAGGTCAATGGAATCAACACCCGCAAAACGTTTAAACAGCAGTGATTTACCTTCCATAACCGGCTTACTGGCCAGCGCGCCCAGATTACCCAGACCAAGGATGGCGGAACCATTACTGATAACCGCAACAAGGTTGCCCTTTGCCGTATATTTATAAGCCAGCTCATTATCACGGGCGATTTCACGTACAGGCTCCGCGACACCAGGGCTGTACGCAAGAGAAAGATCACGGGAGGTCACAGCCGGCTTGGTCAGCTCAACACTGATTTTTCCGGGACGTGGGTTAGCATGATAATCAAGTGCAGCTTGCTTCATATCCTCAGCCATTTGTAATTGCTTCCAGTTTTTTATTGCCTGCCGGGAGGCATGAGAATATCGGAAAGGATGACCGTGCTCAACAGGGCCGCGCATCACAATAAGTAATAAACCCTATTAACAATGGAAATGCCAAACCATTCCCAATAAGAAATAAGCCACTGTCACAAATCAAAATGAATTTGCTTTAGCTTTATATGCTTTTCAACAACGAAGGGGAAAATAACAAGGAGAACAAACGAAAAGAGGCACCGAATAGTGCCTCCTTACAGAACTCAGCCTTTCTTGGTGCTAAGCGTGCCAAAACGCTTGGTGAAGCGGTCGATACGACCACCGGTATCCATAACTTTCTGGGTGCCGGTATAGAAAGGATGGCACTTGGAGCAAACGTCCAGACCGATATCCTTACACAGAGTGGAATTCACCTTGATTACATTACCGCAACTGCAGGTAGCAGTAATCTCTTCGTACTTAGGATGCAGATCCTTTTTCATTGCGCTCAGCCTCTCGCCTGTCCACATACCGCCACCAAAAGCCCGGATAAACCGCCAGCCCCTGGCACCGCATGCCATTAATCGGTAGCACTACCGACAGAAGATCGCGAATAGTAGCAGACCCGATTCCCCGAGCAAAGCCGGAAAACAACCAATACGAAAGGAAAAATAACCCTGTTTGCCCTGTTCCGATAACAGACACCACCATAAAGCACTGGTAAGCTAGAATTTTGCCCGATTTCACAAGGTCATGTCCGATCATCCAGCCGGAATTCTGCGTATCGCCCTGCCCGTGGGGCTTCGACGCCTGTTTGATTATCTCCCCCCAAAACACGGGGGCAGCGGCCAGCTGGTTCCCGGGGTGCGGGTACGGGTACCCTTCCGGAACAAGGAGATTATAGGTGTTCTGATCAGCCTGGAGGTTACCTCAGAGGTTCCGGCCGACAAACTCCGCCCGGTCAGTGCCATTATCGATCACCAGCCAGTACTGCCCGGAAGTCTGATGAAACTGACTCTGTGGACAGCAAATTACTATCACCACTCCCCCGGAGAAACCCTGAGCCAGGCTCTGCCCGCCCTACTGCGCCAGGGCTACGATCTTGGCAAGGAAGTCCACGCCTTCTGGCAGCCCGCCCCCAACCTCGATAACCAGGCCGAACAGGGCCTCGCCAGGGCAAGAGCCCCTCGCCAACAGGAAGCCTGGGCACTGATCAAGCAACATCCGGACGGCGTGTCCGCCGAAGCCCTGCGCAGTATGGGATTCGACAAAGCTCTGCTCAGTAATCTGGAAAAACGGGGACTGATAGAAAGTACAGAGAAAACACCCTCTTTCAGACTTTTTTATGATCATACCCCCCTGCTGAAGTCTTCCCCCCTGGTACTCAACAATGAACAAACCCGGGCTCTGGAGGCCATTACCTGCGAAAATCACCAGTTCAGCACCACCCTTCTACACGGGGTGACCGGCAGCGGCAAAACCGAGGTTTACCTGCAAGCCATTGCCAGCTGTCTGGAGAAGAAACGTCAGGCACTGGTGATGATTCCTGAGATTGGCCTGACCCCGCAGACCCTTGCACGGTTTCGGGAGCGTTTTAATGTACCTGTGGCCGTACTCCATTCCGGCCTGACCGACAGGGAAAGGCTTAATGGCTGGCTGGCCGCCTCCCGTGGCGAGGCAGGTATTATTATTGCCACCCGCTCAGGCATTTTCACGCCAATGCTGGAGCCGGGCATTATTATCGTGGATGAGGAGCACGACCTTTCCTACAAGCAGCAGGACAGTATTCGCTATTCAGCCCGTGATGTGGTCCTCTACCGAGGACGCCTGGAAAATATTCCTGTGGTTCTGGGCAGTGCAACCCCCAGCCTGGAAACACTGCACAACAGCCAGTCCCATAAATTCCGCTACCTCAACCTTCAGCAGAGAGCCGGCACTGCCAAGCCTCCCACCCTGGAGCTGATTGATACCCGCAACCAGAGCCTCCAGGGGGGGCTGGCCCCCACCAGCCTTACGGCTATAAAAGAGACCCTGAAACAGGGCCACCAGGTTCTCGTGTTCCTGAATCGCAGGGGTTACGCCCCCACACTGACCTGTGACCAGTGTGGCTGGCTGATTGACTGTCCAAACTGTGATGCCCATATGACTCTGCACAGGTCTCCCCCACACCTTCACTGCCACCACTGCGACAACCATCAGCCTATTCCCCACATTTGTCCCAACTGTAACAGCCGGGAGTTACGTCCTGTTGGTCAGGGCACAGAGCGGACGGAAGAAATTCTGGACCAGCTGTTTAAACGCACGGAGGTACTGCGTATTGATCGGGATAGCATGCGTAAAAAGCATGCCTTCCAGGAGATGATCGATAAAATCCATAAAGGCAAACCCGTCATTCTGGTGGGTACCCAGATGCTGGCCAAAGGCCATCATTTTCCGGCGGTCACCCTGGTTGTAATTGTGAATGCCGACGCCGGCTTTTTCAGCGCAGACTTTCGAGGAGCGGAAAAAACCGGGCAGCTGATTTTGCAGGTCGCCGGCCGGGCTGGTCGCGCAGAACGACCCGGGCGGGTTCTGATCCAGACCGGCACGCCGGATAATATGCAGCTACAGACGCTTATTCACCGGGGTTACGATGACTTCTCCGGGCAAATTCTCGCCCAGCGTCACGCTATAGGACTGCCGCCGTACAGTAACATTGCCCTTCTATCTGCCGAAGCCCTCCACCCACAACCTCTGGAAGAATTTCTGGGACAATCCGCCCAGTTAGCCAGGGATATTATCAACGGGGAAAACCTTGGTGGTCCGGAAGGTGTAATGGTGATCGGCCCTATGCCCGCTCCCATGGAAAGACGTCAGGGGCGTATGCGCTGGCAGCTGCACTTGCAGTCCCGAAACAGAAAACCTTTACACAACCTGCTTTATCGATTGATTCCTTCTATGGAACAGAATCCACTGGCCCGTAAACTACGGTGGTCTGTTGATATTGACCCACAGGATATGAGTTAAACAAGGATTTATCACTATGTCTGACGATACAGCTTATGTTCCACCTAAAGTCTGGAGATGGGAAAAAGGCAATGGTGGGGTTTGGGGAAACCTGAACCGTCCCGTCGCCGGAGCAACCCATGATAAAGAACGGCCTGTTGGCAAGCATCCATTGCAACTCTATTCCCTGGGCACTCCCAACGGGGTGAAAATCACCATTATGCTGGAAGAGTTACTCGCTCTGGGGATGAAAGAAGCGGAATACGACGCCTGGCTGATAAATATTGGTGAAGGCGAGCAATTTGGCTCCGGCTTTGTAGAAGCTAACCCAAACTCAAAAATCCCGGTACTGATGGATATGAGTACGAAGACGCCTACCAGAGTGTTTGAATCCGGCTCTATCCTGCTTTATCTGGCAGAAAAATTCGGTGCATTTCTCCCCAAAGAGCCTGCCGCCCATACAGAATGCATGAACTGGCTGTTCTGGCAGATAGGTAGCGCCCCCTATCTCGGCGGAGGCTTTGGCCACTTCTATCACTACGCTCCGGAGAAAATCAAGTACGCCATCGACCGTTTTGCCATGGAAACAAAACGACAGCTTGATGTTCTGGACCGCCAGCTGGCCAATAACCGTTATATCGCCGGTGAGGAGTATACGATTGCTGATATGGCCATCTGGCCCTGGTACGGCATTCTGGTTAAAGGCCAGGCCTATGAAGCGGCAGAGTTTCTCGAGACTGCCTCCTATAAACATGTAAACCGCTGGACCGATGAGATTGCAGCACGTCCGGCCGTTATACGTGGACGTATGGTTAACCGCACCTGGGGAGATGAGGACCAGCAATTGCCTGAACGACATTCAGCCAGTGATTTCGACCAGTTAAAAACCAGTGAAGCATGAAAACAGTTCCAGGCATTCCAATCAGGATGCCTGAAACACCTTTAGAAACAAATAGCCCTAAAAGCCTGTTCATGATCTTTCGCTTTCCACGATAAGGTTGTGAGCAGGCTCTAGTCAAAAAGCCTGCCAAGAAGAACAGGAACAGCCGTTTCTACCCGTAGAATCCGCGGACCAAGGTGCACGCATTCAAAGCCATATTCCACCAACCGCTCTACTTCATAGGGAATAAACCCACCCTCAGGACCAATGGCCAGCACCGTCGGCTCATTGACTGCTCGGGGACAAATCTGGTCACTGACAGGGTGCGCTACCAGCTTGCGCATGCCTTCGGACATAGCCGGTAAACGATCTTCCACAAAGGGTTTAAAACGCTTTTCCAGAATCACTTCCGGCAGAACAGTGTCCCTTGCCTGCTCCAGACCGAGTATCAGCTGTTCACGAATAGTCGCAGGCCTTAGCCAAGGGGATTGCCAGAAGCTTTTCTCTACCCGAAAGCTGTTCATCAAAACAACCTTTTTCACCCCCATGGCAGCCAGGGTCTGAAAAGTCCGCTTCAGCATTTTTGGCCGGGGGAGCGCCAGGAGCACGGTAACTGGAATACTCTTCGGTGGAGCACTGGTCAGGGTATACTTCAGTTCCAGCTCGTCCTTTTCAAGACGAACAATACGCCCTTCCCCCATATCACCATTTAACTCACCAACCCTGATGGTATCCCCCACTTCAGACTGATGAACATTCTGCACATGGGCCAGACGGCGTCCGCGAATCAGCGCCCGCCCCGGCCCGATGATATCTTCGGCTTCCAGCAACAAAAGATTCATAACAAAAAAGCCGCCCAGGGGCGGCCCTCCAGATTCAAACGACAGCTTAAGCTTCCTGCTCTTCCCGCTTTTTAGCACTCTTCTCCACAAACCGGGAAAATACAATACCAGCTTCAAACAACAGCCACATGGGAATAGCCAGCAAGGACTGAGAGATAACATCCGGCGGTGTCAGCAGCATGCCGATCACAAAGCAGCCTACGACAATGTATGGGCGCTTGCTTTTCAGACTCTTAACCGAGGTGATACCGGAGGCCACCAGCAGCACCGTTGCCACAGGAATTTCAAAGGCTACGCCAAAGGCAAAAAACATCTTCAGAACAAAATCCAGGTAACGATTTATATCCGTCATAATCGCTACACCTTCCGGCCCGGCACTGGTAAAGAACCCAAATACCAGTGGGAACACCACATAGTAGGCAAAGGCGGCACCGGCATAGAACAACAGTACGCTGGATATCAGAAGAGGAATCGCCAGCCTTTTCTCATGGCGGTATAACCCGGGAGAAATAAACGCCCAAGCCTGGTGGAGAATAAACGGCACGCTTAGAAATATAGAGATAATCAACGTCAGCTTGAACGGCGTCAGAAACGGTGAGGCCACTTCCGTGGCGATCATGGTCGCACCTTCTGGCAGATACGCCCGCAGCGGTTGGGACACAAAAGCGTAAATATCGTTGGCGAAATAAAACAGGCACAAGAAAATGGCCAGTATAACGCCGACAGCCTTCAAAATACGGTTACGCAGCTCAAGAAGGTGCTGTACCAGGGGCTGTCCGGTATCGTTTTCAGGCTCCTGGCCTGGGGATTCCTGTTGTTGGTTGCTACTCATCAAACATTCTTTCAGGAGGATTTATCTGCGGAGTGGGAAGCAGCGCCCTGTTCCACCTGTTCAGACAGCGAACCGGATTCTTTCCGTTCAGAAGCACTCGGCTCAGAAACCTTCTCTTCAGAAATTGCCTGTCCAGGGGCATCATCGCTCTCACGGCTCTTACTTTGAGCGGGAGAACTGTCACTGCTTTTCATCATACTTTCAACCGGAGAGTTCAGGGTCTCTTTTATATCCCCCATATCTTTCTCCAGCTCTTCACGCGTCTTTTTCAATTCATCCATAACCGAAGCATTATGAATTTCCCGCCGAATCTCGTCGGCATTAATTTCACGCTCAATTTCAGTACGGATGTTATTAAAACTGCGCTTGATGCGGGCAATCCACACCGCAGTCACCTTGATGGCATGAGGCAGGCGCTCCGGACCCAACACCACCAGGGCAATTACCGCAATAATCAGCAGTTCCAGAAAACCAATATCAAACACTACAGGCTTCCATCTATAGAGCGGTTAACAACAGGAATCACTTCTTTTCCTGCTCGGCTTTTTGTCCTTCAGTTTCACGAAACTGCGCGTCTTCGCTTTTC
Source organism: Parendozoicomonas sp. 209JJ7-1 (assembly GCF_058147085.1). Classification (NCBI taxonomy): domain Bacteria; kingdom Pseudomonadati; phylum Pseudomonadota; class Gammaproteobacteria; order Oceanospirillales; family Endozoicomonadaceae; genus Parendozoicomonas; species Parendozoicomonas sp. 209JJ7-1. The sequence continues at coordinate 96,910 of NZ_JBYVJU010000004.1, forward strand.
AGTTTCTGGGGCTCGGAAGGCTCTTCTTTGGCTTCATCGCCCCCCATGGCCTTGCGGAAACCCTTCACGGCATTACCCAGGTCACCGCCAATATTGCGCAGACGCTTGGTGCCAAACAGAAGGATCAGAATAGCCAGAACAATCAACAGCTGTGGAATACTGATACCCATAAAATACTCCCTTTCAAATCATTATTAATTACAGGGGGTGTAATTCACCGCCACCGAGAATATGAAAATGCAGGTGAAAAACCTCCTGCCCTCCCCCTTTGCCGGTATTGGCAATGGTACGATAGCCCTCATTTAACCCTTGTTGCCTGGCTACTTTTGGCACAGTCAGCATCAGGTGGCTGATCAAATCACGGTCATTTTCACTGAGATCATTGAGATTGGCAACATGCCTGCGGGGAATGACAAGAAGATGGACCGGAGCCTTGGGCTGTACATCCCGAAACGCCAGACAGTGTTCATCTTCATAAACAATATCTGCCGGGATATCACCCTGCTCGATCTTACAGAAAATACAGTCTGTCATCGTTTTCTGTCCTGCTCAGAAGGACCCCTTGGGCCCTGAAGACGCTCGCGAGGCTTTTTCCTCAAGCCCCGACAAACCAAACCGGCCGGCCAGCTCGTCCAGCACCGCATCCGGCCCGGTACCCAGTTCAGCCAGCATCACCATGGAATGAAACCATAGATCCGCCGTTTCATAGATAACATCACCCACATCCCCGCTCTGTTCAGCATCTTTGGCCGCCAGAATGGTTTCTATGGACTCTTCACCAACCTTTTCCAGAATTTTATTGAGACCTTCCTTATAGAGACCGGCCACGTAAGAGGTATCCGGATGCTCCCCTTTGCGCTGCTCCAGAACCAGTGCCAGCTGGCCAAGTATATCGCTCATTTCTACCCCAGTATCTCAAATCCGTCCAGGCAAACTGCCGTCCGGCTCTGTTTATTCTGCATCCGGTTGGTAAATATCATCCGGCGATTTCACCACCGGTTCAACATCCCGCCAGCAGATAGTATCACCTGACTGCAGTTGCTTGAAGAAACAGTGTTCCCGGCCAGTATGACAGGCAATACCACCATGCTGACGCACCCTTAGCAACAGTGTGTCGCTATCACAATCCAGGCGCAGGTCCACCACTTCCTGAGTATGCCCGGATGTCTCACCCTTGCGCCAGAGTTTACCCCGGGAACGTGACCAATAGATTGCATGGCCTTCACGGATAGTCGCTTCCAGGGAGTCCCGGTTCATCCAGGCCATCATCAACACTTTACCGGTATCCACATCCTGGGCAATAGTGGGGCACAGTCCGTCACTGTTCCAGACTACTTCATTTAACCAGCTGTTGGACATATCACTACCCTCTTGATTCTGAACCGGGCAGACTGAGCAGATAACCACCCGCAGCCCCCAGTAATAATGGTGCCCAACCCTGAACATTCAGCCCTTCGGGCTGCCAAACCAATACGACCGCACCGGCCAGGGCCGCAAAACCAACAAAACGGGTTATTTTACTCTTTTCAGACTGGCTGTAATCCTTGGCGCAGGTCTCCGGCTTCTGCCGGGAACTCAGGGATTGAATATCCTCCAGCATCCGGTGGGCCAACATCGGTGCCTGTTCTATCAGCTCGGGCATATTATGGTGAATACGTTTCATCACTCCGACCGGAGCCACTCTATCTTTCATCCACTCCTCAAGAAATGGCTGAGCAGTGGCCCACAGGTCCAGCTTCGGATAGAGTTGTCGGCCCAAACCTTCGATATTCAGCAGGGTTTTCTGCAGCAGGACGAGCTGGGGCTGAACTTCCATATTGAACCGACGTGCAACCTGAAACAGATTCAACAGCACCATGCCAAAAGAGATTTCCGACAGGGGTTTTTCAAAGATGGGTTCACAGACGGTACGAATAGCTCCTTCCAGCTCATTAACCCGGGTACTGGCAGGCACCCAGCCAGAATCAATATGCAGTCTGGCCACCATACGGTAATCCCTGCGGAAAAACGCCAGCAGATTTCGGGCCAGGTAACTCTGATCTTCAGGGGTCAGGGAGCCAACAATACCGCAGTCAATACCGATGTATTGAGGGTCAGCAGGGTTACGACGGGAAACAAAAATATTGCCCGGATGCATATCCGCATGGAAGAAGCTGTCCCGGAACACCTGGATGAAAAAGGTTTCCACCCCGCGTTCCGCCAGCAGCTTCATGTCCGTACCCTGGGCTTTCAGTTCTGCTATATCTGTTACCGGAACACCGTCAATACGCTCCATTACCATAACGCTGGTGCGGGTAAAGTCCCAGTAGATACGGGGAATATAAAGAAGGTGGGACTCAAGGAAATTACGGCGGAGCTGGGAAGCATTGGCCGCTTCCCTCTGAAGATTCAGTTCATCCAAAATGGTGCTCTCATAATCCGCAACAACCTCAACCGGGCGCAGGCGGCGACCATCCTCCGTGAGCCGAACCACTCTGGCCAGAAGGTAGAGCAGGCCAATATCCTTACGGATAACCTTATCAATCCCCGGACGAATCACCTTTACAACAACGCTGTCGCCATTTTCCAGTGCTGCGCCATGAACCTGGGCAACGGAGGCGGAAGCCATAGGCTCCCGGTCAAATTCCCGGAACAATTGATCAACGGATTGCCCAAGACTTTTCTCTATTATGGCAACGGCCTGATCACTGCCAAAAGCGGGAACCTTGTCCTGCAACTGGGCCAGCTCATCGACAATATCATCGGGCAGAAGATCCCTGCGGGTGGATACAATCTGGCCAAACTTTACAAAGACAGGGCCAAGATCCGTCAACGCCATACGCAGGCGGGCACCCCGTGAAGACGAATGCCTTATCCAGCGCCAAGGCAGGCAACGCAGTATCACTCTGCCATACCAGGGCAGATGATCCGGATTGATCAGATTATCAAGGCGATAACGGGCAACGACCCCAAGAATGGTAAAAATGCGAAACAGCCTGTGCACGCGTTAGCCTCTTCCCTGCATTTTATACATATGTTTTCTCTTCAGCAGAACATCAACCCGAATGGCCAACTGCTCTGCATTATTCGTCAAAACCGCGAGGTCTTCGGAGAAAGCATCAACTTCTCCGGAAGGGGGAAGAAAGCGAAGCTCTTCCTGCAGATATTCGGACAGGTTTTCTCTAACAATCTGAGATGTTCTTTTGCCTGTCCTCTGCCCCTGCCGAAACAGTGAACCAAGAGGATGGGCCACAACACCACCAGTGTACTCCGCCAGCAGGGCTTCCCAGTCAAACTCAGAATCCCGGAAAATAGTGGCTGTCATCTCTACAAGGCCGAAGTCCCCGTCACAGGAAACATCCCCATTTTTTATATGTTCCTTCAAACTCTCTGATCTGGCCAGATTCAGCAGACTCAGGGCAGAACCACTTAAGCTGCAATCCGGCTCCTGCTCACAGACACTTAAAACAGAAGGTCGCTCACCGAAGCGAATAAACAACTCAACGGAAGGTGCAGAGCAGCAAACTTTCAGTATGCGCCCATCCAGATCCGCCAGTTTATGTGCGGTGACGGCATCCAGCTGAAGAATCTGCTGCACAGCTTTTTCCATAGCCATACGGGCAGCAATCGATGCCATGGAAGCCCCCGGCAGGGCTGTCATGGCTTAATGCCTTTATGGAGCGCCACAACACCACCGGTCAGATTATGGTAACCGGTATTTACAAAACCGGCTTGCTTCATCATCCCTTCCAGAGTCTCCTGGTCGGGATGCATGCGGATGGATTCTGCCAAATAGCGGTAACTGTCGGCATCATTGGTAACCAGCTTACCCATTAAAGGCAGAGCCGTGAACGAATAGGCATCGTAGGCTTTAGCCAGCAGAGGATTACCGGGTTTGGAGAATTCCAGAATCAGCACACGACCTCCAGGGCGCAACACTCGGAGCATGGAACGAATAGCCGCATCCTTATCGGTAACATTTCTCAGGCCAAAGGCGATAGTGATCAGATCAAAAGTGTTATCCGCAAAGGGCAAGCACTCGGCATTGGCCTGGACATACTCCACATTACCAACTGCCCCTTCATCGGTAAGCTTGTCCCGGCCTACCGCCAGCATAGAGGCATTGATATCCGCCAGAATCACCTGCCCGGTGGAGCCCACCAACTCTGAGAACTTCAATGCCAGATCTCCGGTACCACCGGCAATATCCAACACCTTCTGGCCAGGGCGCACGGCGCTCATTTCCAGGGTAAACCGCTTCCACAGCCTGTGAATACCCATGGACATAAGGTCATTCATCAGGTCATAACGACCGGCTACGGAATGAAAAACATCAGCGACAAGCTTTTCCTTGTCTTGGCTATCGACGGTTTTGTAACCGAAATGGGTTTTGTCCCCGGTGCTGTTTTCGCTCATCGCGTTTTATTGCCACAACCTGACTGCAGGAGGCCTATTCTATCCTCGGAAAGCTGCCACGACTAGGCGGTATTTTCTTCGCTATATCCGGATAGTGTTACAGCAGTTATAGGAGCATGATCTACAGTATGATTTTTACCACACTTTCATCAGGATCACGGGAGGCTCCAGCCCGCTCAAGCTGGTTCAGGTAATCCTGCCACCAGATTTCCTGGTTATCACACAGTTCCTTCAGGTATTCCCAGGAGTAGATACCGGAATCGTGGCCATCGTCAAACACCAGCTTCAGGCCGTAGTTGCCTACGGGGTCAATTGCTGTGATGGAAACATTCTTTTTGCCGGTTTGAAGGACTTCCTGACCTTTGCCGTGGCCGCGGACTTCTGCTGAAGGACTATAGACACGGAGGTACTCGCAGGGGAGGCTACAGGAGACTTCTTCAGTATATTTGAGGTAAAGGACCCGCAGTTTTTTACGTACATTAATCCCTATTGGAATATTCAGGCTCATCAATACAACCCTGCTCTCGCTAAATCAGAGCAACATTCATATTCGGTGCTGCTTAAGTCAAGCATTATTAGTAGAATACTGGACTTTCACTCTACACTTCAAATTTTCGATGAACACTACAAACCATCAAATATATCACTACAACCAGCCTGATAATGAAATTGATCTCTTTGAACTAATAGAGAAATTGTGGTCACGCAGGTTATCTATCATTGCAGTTACAACAATAGTCACTTTAATTGCGACAGCCGCAGCCTTCATTATTCCCCCAACATGGAAAACAGAAACCCGTGCGTATATGAGTTCTTCTGCCAACTTCACACCATTAAATAGTATCTACCAACAAATATCTTCAGAAGCACCTCTGCCACAAGACAGAAACGCCATAACCCAGATTTCCGGAGAAAATGCCTATTTTTTGTACTACCGAGTACTTACATCGCCATCAACCCAGCGATTGGTATTTGAACAAAGCGGTCTTGCAAAGCAAGCATCGGAGAACAAACCAGAAGGGAAATCGGCAGAACAGGCCCAAAGTACAGCGTTTGAAGCGTTTCAAAAAAACCTTAGCATCAACAATTCCGATCAGAAAAAAGACGGTGCCAACTATATAACTGTCGGCTTCTCTTCAAATGACCAAAACTTTTCAGCCCGTTTAATAAATGACTACCTCCTTCCTATTACCAGAGAAAAGACTATCCAGATTCTGGAGAGCGACCTTTTATCCGCAGTCACTCAGGCTCGCCATGATATTCAGCAATCTATTTATTTTCACGAGAATGAATTTCTTGCAAAACAGAAGATTGAAACATTACGCCTTAACGAGGCTCTCGCCATAGCCAAAGCTGGCGGAATAAAAAAGCCTTTGACACAGAACCTCTCATCTCAGAAAAATGACTCTTTATTCCTTTTAGGCTCCGATATTATTGAAGCCCGATTAAAAATACAAAAAGATCGCCTGCAAAACTACCAGTTCCTTACTCACCCAAATAGCGACCAAAATAAGCCCTTGCTTCCCGAGGTATTCCCCCTGCAGTTGCAACTTCAGAGCTTAAATGTCCTCAATTTTATAAATGGAAAAGTAAAACCTGTCACTATCGATGAAGCGGCCCTTGTTCCCGTATCTCCGATAAAACCCAAGAAAAAGCTAATCATCGCTCTAGGTTTTGTCCTTGGCGGTATGCTCGGAGTGTTTATCACCCTGATCCAAATCGCCATTGCCAACCGTAAAGAAAAGCAACACATGGTTATTGACACTCTTCAGCATTCTGACACGTCAATACCCCAGCCATCCCCCGAAGCATTAAAATAACTTTGCTCAATACAAATAAAAATCCCCGGTTTCAGGCCCGGGGATTTTTTAAGAGTTAAAGCTTGTTTTTAAGAGTTAAAGCTTGATCAGAGAATATACCGACTTAAATCCTCATCCTGTACCAGATCTCCCAAGGAACTGGTGACATAAACTGCGTCAATCTTCACAGTTTCACCGGTCTCTGCCATATCCGCCGCAGCGAAGGAAATCTCTTCCAGCAAACGCTCCATAACCGTGTGCAGACGACGGGCACCGATATTTTCAGTACGCTCATTCACCTGCCAGGCAACTTCTGCCACCTTGGTTAAGCCATCAGCGGTAAATTCAATATCCAGCCCTTCGGTTTTCATCAGGGCCTTGTACTGCTCAGTCAGGGCCGCGTTGGGTTCTGTCAGGATACGCTCAAAATCCTGAACGCTGAGAGCTTTCAGTTCTACGCGAATGGGTAGACGCCCCTGGAGTTCGGGAATCAGATCCGAAGGTTTGGAGAGATGGAAAGCACCGGATGCGATAAACAGGATATGATCAGTTTTGATCATGCCGTACTTGGTGTTAACCGTACAGCCTTCAATCAGGGGCAGCAGGTCACGCTGAACACCTTCACGGGAAACATCGGCATTGCTGGTTCCGGCACGCTTGGCGACCTTATCAATCTCATCGAGGAAGACAATACCGTTCTCTTCTACGGCCTGAATGGCTTTCACCTTCAGCTCTTCTTCGTTCACCAGTTTGCCGGCTTCTTCATCCTGTACCAACTTGAGGGCATCTTTGACCTTCAGCTTGCGGGACTGCTTTCGGCCGGTGTTCATATTGGAGAACATATTCTGGAGCTGACTGGTCATCTCCTCCATACCGGGAGGCGCCATAATCTCTACGCCAACCTTGGTTTCCTGGACATCAATCTCAATTTCTTTGTCGTCCAGCTGGCCTTCCCGCAGTTTCTTGCGGAAAATCTGGCGGGTACCACTGTCTTCTTTAGGAGCACTGTCTTCGGAAAAGTTACGGGGAGGAGGCAGCAGAGCGTCGAGAATACGGTCTTCCGCCGCATCCAGGGCACGGTCTTTTACCTTACCCATTTCCTGTTCGCGCAACATTTTAATAGCTGCGTCCATAAGATCACGGATGATGGATTCCACATCCCGGCCAACATAACCAACTTCGGTAAACTTGGTGGCTTCCACCTTCATAAAGGGCGCGTTAGCCAGGCGGGCCAGACGACGGGCCACTTCTGTTTTACCCACCCCGGTGGGGCCGATCATCAGAATATTCTTGGGGCTTATTTCATTGCGCAGGTCTGCGTCAACCTGCATTCTCCGCCAGCGATTGCGCAGTGCGATGGCAACCGCACGCTTGGCTTCGTCCTGGCCGATAATATGTTTGTCCAGCTCGTGGACAATTTCGCGGGGAGTCTTCTGTGACATGATGTTACGTCTCAGGGCTAGCGGCGATTACTCGCTGTCCAGCTCCTCAATTGTTCGGGAATGATTGGTGTAAACGCAGATATCGCCGGCAATATTCAGGCTTTTCTCGACAATATCCAGAGCGGGCAGCTCAGTATTTTCAGCCAGGGCAATGGCTGCGGATCGGGCAAAGTTACTGCCGGAACCAATGGCCAGAATGCCATCTACCGGCTCCATCACATCACCATTACCGGTAATAATCAGGGACGCTTTTTTGTCCGCTACAATCAGCATGGCTTCCAGACGCTGGAGAGTACGGTCCGTACGCCATTCTTTAGCCAGTTCTACCGCAGAGCGCACCAGCTGGCCCTGATGCTTTTCCAGCTGGGCTTCAAAACGTTCAAACAGGGTAAAAGCGTCGGCAGTGCCACCGGCAAATCCGGCGATAACGTTGCCATTATAGAGGCGGCGCACTTTGCGGGCATTCCCCTTAATAACCGTATCGCCAAGGGAAACCTGACCATCACCACCGATTACTACTTTTCCACCACGACGCACCGAAAGAATGGTCGTACCTCTGAACTGTTCCAAGGAAAACTCCTGCATATATGCATATCTGGTTAGAGATATGGGGGGAGACGGAGAGGATTTCAAGGAAGGAAAAGAAAAAAGCCCGCCTGCCAGCCTTTCCCATGAAGAAAAAAGGCTGACAGAACCTGCGCCTACAGCCAGTCGCCGAACAGGGCAATTAGCTCTTTACCCGGGTCATCCGCACGCATAAATGCCTCGCCGACCAGGAAGGAACTCACCTTATGACGGAACATCTTGATGATATCTTCACGATTATTGATACCGCTCTCAGTCACCACCAGCCGGCCTTCCGGAATCTGTTGCAGCAGAGAATAGGTGGTATCCAGAGAGACATCAAAAGTATGCAGATTGCGATTATTGATGCCCAACAGACAGTTATCCAGCACCAGCGTCCGCTCCAGCTCTGCCTGGTTATGGACTTCCACAAGTACATCCATGCCCAGTTCAACCGCCAGATCATTCAGCTCGGCCAGCGCTTCGTTATCAAGAGACGCAGCAATCAGCAGGATACAGTCCGCCGCCAGAGCACGGGCTTCATACACCTGATATGGCGCAATAATAAAGTCTTTGCGAATCACCGGCAGGCTGCAGGCAGCACGAGCCTGTTGCAGGTAATCTTCATGGCCCTGGAAGTAATCACGGTCAGTCAGCACGGAAAGGCAGACTGCTCCCGCTTCCGCATAACTGCGGGCAATATCCGCAGGGCGAAAATCTTCCCGAATCACGCCCTTGCTGGGGGAAGCTTTTTTAATCTCCGCAATTATGCCCGCCTGACCGGCTTTCACTTTGGCTTCCAGAGCGTTAACAAAGCCCCGGGGAGCATCCGCCTGCTCTGCCTGGGCTTTCAGTGTGGCCAGTGGCAACTGTTCCGAGCGCTCCGCCACCTCTTCCCACTTTCGGGCGATAATTTTCTTCAGAATGGTTGGAGTGTCCGGTGTCATAATGCTTATCCGTTCTGTTTATACTTGCTTAAAAACCGCAGAAAAATCCGCCAGCTCTTTCATTTTTTCCAGAGCCAGACCACTGGCAATCACATCCTCGGCCATTGCTACCCCTTCTTTGAGGGAACCAGCAACATTGGCTGCATAAATTGCAGCACCAGCATTCAGGGCAATCACATCTGCGGCTTTAGCTGCATACTTGCCTTCCTGCTTACCAAGAGCGTCACGAATCAGTGCCAGGGACTCCTCCGGACTACCCACTTCCAGCCCGATCAGGCTCTGGCTTTCAATACCCAGGTCTTCCGGACGGATATGATATTCAGTCACTTCACCGTCTTTCAGCTCAGCAATCAGAGTTTCCGTGGCCAGGCTGATCTCGTCCAGTCCATCCACAGCATGAACAACCAGTACATGGTTGTTACCCAGACGCTTCAACACTTCCGCCATAGGGCGACATAATTCACTGGTAAATACGCCGACAAGAAGATTAGGCACACCGGCTGGATTCGTCATGGGGCCAAGAATATTCATAAAGGTACGAATACCCAGCTCTTTTCTCGGACCGATCGCATATTTCATCGCCGCATGGTGATGGGGGGCAAACATAAAACCAATGCCCAGCTCTTCCACGCAACGGGCTACCTGTTCCGGTGTTACATCCAGGTTTACTCCCGCCTGCATCAACAGATCGGCACTGCCGGAACTGCTGGAAACCCCACGGTTACCATGTTTAGCCACGTATACGCCTGCGGCGGCAGCCACAAAAGACGACGCTGTAGATACATTAAACAGGTTGGCTCCATCTCCTCCGGTACCAACAATATCCACCAGGTTCTCGGCCTTGACTTCCACCTTGCTGGCCAGCTCCCGCATGACCGTGGCGGCACCGGCGATTTCATCGATACTTTCGCTTTTCATGCGCAAGGCAACGAGGAACGCGCCGATCTGAGCCTGGGTTGCGCCACCCGTCATAATCTGGCGCATCACCGCTTCCATCTCATCAAAGCTCAGATCAAGATGCTGAACGGCCCGGCCGATCGCTTCTTTAATATCCATACAACCCCCTAGTGTGTCATTCTTGTTAAACGCCCTTGATAAACACCGGGGCTTCAAATCTTCTGTTTAAGAAAATTCGCCAGTAGGTCATGGCCGTGGTCAGTCATAATAGACTCAGGATGGAACTGCACCCCTTCAATCATCAGCTCTTTGTGACGCAGCCCCATAATTTCATCCATGGAACCATCTCCGTTCTGGGTCCAGGCGGTCACTTCCAGACAGTCCGGCAGAGTCTCTTTATCCACAACCAGGGAGTGATAACGTGTGCAGGTAAACGGATTATCCAGCCCGGTAAATACGCCTGTGCTGTTGTGGAACACCGGTGAAAGTTTGCCATGCATCACCTGACGGGCACGAATCACATCTCCCCCAAAGACCTGCCCGATACTTTGATGCCCAAGGCAGATTCCCAGCAGTGGCAGCTTGCCGGCAAAAAGGCGGATAGCATCCATGGAGATACCGGCTTCATTGGGGGTACAGGGGCCGGGGGAAATCACCAGATGATCCGGATTCAGCTTTTCAATATCTGCAATGGTAATTTCATCATTACGATAGACCTTAACATCCGCCCCCAGTTCCCCCAGATACTGAACCACGTTGTAGGTAAAGGAGTCATAATTGTCGATCATGACCAGCATAACTAATCTCTCCTATCTGTTCCGGAAGCACTGATTTCCAAGTGAGCCTGCAATCGCTGAAGTGTTTCCTGTGTCGTTTTCAGTTCCCGGATAATTTCATCCCTTGTTGGTTCACGACGCAGTTCTTCCACCCTTTCCGCCTTGGCTTCATCCAGGTTATTCAGCACCACAGCAATAAAAAGGTTGATAACAACAAAGGTGCCGCACACAACAAAACTTATGTAGTACACCCAGGCCCATGGATATACGTCCATGGATGCGTACATGACATCGGTCCAGTCTTCCAGGGTTACGATGCGGAACAGGGTCAGCATGGAAATCCCCAGAGTCCGCCAGTGGGTCGGGTCCGCTTCGCTGAACAAGTGAAAGCCCGCCACCCCGTAAATATAAAAAATCACCATCATCAACATAACCACATGCCCCATACTGGGAATGGAGCGGATCAGCGTTGACACTATCAACCGCAGTTCGGGAAAAGCCGACACCAGCCGTAAAATTCTCAGAAGCCTTGCCAGTCGAGCGACAGTTGCCATGGAACCCACTGCCGGAATCAGGCTCAGCACCGTGATGGTAAAGTCAAAACAGTTCCAGCCATTGCCGAAGTAACGGTTTATCCTGGGAGCCACCGCTGCTATTTTCATAACGGCTTCCAGAACAAACGCGATAACCACAATCTGGTTTACCCACTCAAACCAGTCACCAAAGCGGGCCATCAGTCCGGCATGGGTTTCCAGTCCGATAACTACCCCGTTCACCAGAATCAGGCCTATGATCAGGCTTCCAAATATTTTGGACCTGACTATCTCATCCAGCTTTCTTTGCCAAATGGTGCCTGCTTTTTCTTCACTCCCGGACATCTTTTTTGTCTCTATTTTGTCTCTCTATTTGTTCTTACCGCAGGTGCTGGCAGTCATGTTTTCCACGCCGACAGGGCTGTCCTGCCCTGAGGCGTGACCGCCATCCCTGGCCTTTGAAAACATGACTGCCAGCACCCGCTTATCAATACCGAGCGTATCCCCTTAGAGACAAACTCTTAACTTTTTACAAACCATTCCCTGCCATATCCACTGCGTGGAAAATAGCTCTTCCTTTATTCAATGTTTCTTTCCATTCCAGCTCGGGTACAGAGTCGGCAACCACTCCGGCACCAGCCTGAATATTTAACTGCCCATCCTTGATCACAGCTGTACGAATGGCGATAGCCGTATCCATATTGCCATTCCAGGACAAATAACCCACAGCGCCACCATAAATGCCACGCTTGACCGGCTCCAGTTCATTAATAATTTCCATGGCCCGCACTTTGGGCGCGCCACTTAAAGTACCGGCCGGAAGTGTTGCCCGCATTACATCCATGGCGGTTAAGCCTTCTTTCAGCTGCCCGGTCACATTGGAAACGATATGCATGACATGGGAATAACGTTCCACCACCATTTTATCGGTGAGTTTCACTGTTCCGGTTTTTGAAACCCGCCCTGCATCATTACGGCCAAGATCAATCAGCATCAGGTGTTCAGCGATTTCCTTTGGATCAGCCAGCAGCTCTTTTTCCAGCTCCAGATCACGTTCCTGTGTCGCGCCACGCTTACGGGTGCCCGCGATAGGACGTACCGTGACCTCACCGTGTTCCAAGCGGGCCAGAATCTCCGGAGAAGAACCCACTACATGGAAGTCCCCAAGATTCAGGTAATACATATAAGGAGAAGGGTTCAGGCAGCGCAGGGCACGGTACAGATTCAGGGGATGATCATCGTAAGGCAGAGTCATTCTCTGGGAAGGCACCACCTGCATCACATCCCCGTCCAGGATGTACTGCTTGATGCGCTCAACAGCCGCCTTAAAGCTATCTTCTCCCCACAGGGAAGTGAAACTCTCTTCCGCCCGCTTTCCGGTATGGCCTCCGGATGCGAGACTGGCACTTTTATTCTTTAAATCCTGCAAACGGCTGTCAATAGCCGCTTCAGCTTCAGCCAGGGCATCACTTTCAACCGGATCAACATGGGTGATAAACATTACCTTGCCAGTAAGGTTATCGAACACCACCAGATCATCCATCACCATCAGCAGAATATCCGGTGTACCCAGCTTATCCTCAGCCAGGGGAAGAGTATTCAAACGCTGCTCAATATAACGGACAGTGTCGTAAGCAAAGTAACCCACCAGCCCACCATTAAAGCGGGGCAGGCTGGGAAGGTCGGGAACTTTAAACCGCCCCATAAAAGCTTCAACTTCCGCCAGCGGATCTGCCACTTCCCTCTCTTCAACAATCTTACCGTCTGTTTCCACCTGCCAGGTGTAGCCATACACCTTGATTACCGTCCGGCTGCCCAGGCCAATAAATGAGTAGCGCCCCCACTTCTCACCGCCTTCAACAGATTCCAGCAGGCAGGAATAATCGTTATCTGCCAGCTTAAGGTAGGTTGACAGGGGCGTATCAAAATCGGCCAGCACTTCACGGGTCACCGGTATACGGTTGTACCCCTGAGCGGCCAGTGACTGGAACTGATCGGGTTTCATTGGAGGCTATCCCTGTGATTCAGGTTCTTTTTACCGGTATACGGGCCGGCATGACAGTGGAAAAAGGTAACACAGGCGGCATGCGCTCAGACACGCATTAAGGCAGAGTACGCCATCGCCAGGACTGGCAAACGGAGGGGGAGGCCGGATTGTCAGATGCAGAATTTCGCACTGCTCGCTCCATAAACCCATAAGATAAAACGACTGCTTCACCCGAATACTCCAGGATAAATATATACACAAGCAGTCATGGGACGAGATTATAGAAACCTGTGGGCAATATCAACCAACGGAATACTTTCCCGAGCCGCCGCTGAAATCTCAACAGACCCTGGAACCAACAAAAACAAAATAATTTTTAATCCTCTTCGACACTTTAAGTCTAAACAACAGAACCCAACTGGAAAATTGGCAGGTACATGGCAATTATAAGGCCACCGACCAGTGTACCTAATACAACCATAATAATGGGTTCCATGAGGCTGGTCAGACCATCTACCATATTGTCTACTTCATCTTCATAGAATGTTGCTACTTTACTTAACATCTCATCCAAAGCGCCTGACTCTTCCCCGATAGAAACCATCTGTACTGCCATAGAGGGGAATACACCAGTATTTCTCATAGAAAATTGCAGCTGTTGCCCGGTAGAAACGTCTTCCTTAATTCTGTTCGTTGCTTCTCGGTAAACGACGTTGCCTGCAGCCCCAGCAACAGAATCCAAGGCTTCAACCAAGGGAACACCGGCCGCAAATGTTGTAGACAGTGTGCGGGAGAATCGAGCAATGGCTGACTTGTCAATAATAACACCAATGACAGGAACCTTTAATAACAGCCTATCCATGCTGTCACGGGCTTTGGGGGAGGAAGCAAGAACTTTTTTGAAGGCAAATCCTGCAGCGACGCACCCTAATAAAACAACGTACCACCACTCTTGCATAGCTTCAGATATGCCAATTACCATTAAAGTAAATGCGGGAAGTTCGGCACCAAAACCAGCAAAAACCTCTTGAAACTGGGGAACAACCTTCACAAGCAGGATTACTGTGACAATAATAGCAACTGCAACAACGGCAATTGGGTAATTCATGGCCTTTTTGATTTTGGCCTTAAGAGCTTCGGTTTTTTCTTTATAGGTTGCAATTCTATCAAGCAGTGACTCAAGGGAGCCGGATTGTTCACCGGAATGTACAAGGTTGCAATAGAGGTCATCAAAGTATTTAGGGTGTTTGCGGAGAGAGTCTGCCAGGTTGGTACCTCCGGCAATGTCATTTTTAATCTGACGAATTAACTCTTTCATTGAGGGTTTATCAACACCTTCGGCGGTGATATCAAAAGCCTGAAGCATGGGAACACCAGCCTTGGTCATGGTGGCCAGCTGGCGGGTAAACAGCGCGATATCCATGGGCTTGATACGCTTCCCACCACCGCCAAAGGTAATGCCCTTTTTGCGAATCTTGGTGGGGTTTATACCCTGTTTGCGGAGTTCGGCTTTTGCCAGGGCCATGGTCGTGCTGGTGATCTCACCTTTGGTTGAGCGACCATTTTTATCCTTGCCCTCCCAGACAAAGAGTGTGACTTTACTGTTTTTCTCTGCCATTCCGGACCTGATCCTGTCAGTATTTCTAGCTTTCCCGGCCGACTGCTGTTTATTGAATGATTGCGGCCGCTGATGAATCGGATACCTGTTGTCTTCGGAATCTTACTGGTTATTACCCATCAGCGTCTACAGAAAAGCGTTTTCGATCTTTGACACGCATCGCAGTTAAAGACCCGCCCCAGACGCAACCAGTGTCCAGCGCTTCGTATCCGGGTTTGAATACCCGGCCCTCAAGAGCAGCCCAGTGGCCGAAAATAACGGTGGTATCTTTTGTGCGGCGGTGATCATGCAGGAACCAGGGAGCAAATCCCCTTGGCGGTATTTCGCCCTTGCTGGTAAATTCCAGATCACCTGCTGCATTACAGAAGCGCATACGGGTGAAATAGTTAGCGATCATCCGCAGGCGTTCCATGTCATCAAGTTCTTTGCTCCATCCGGCAGGAAGGTCACCGTACATATTGCGGAAGAAATCAAGGCTGCCGCCCCCCCGGAGAACGGCTTCAAGTTCTGCGGCCCGTTTAAGGATTTTCTGTTCTGTCCACATGGGAGGAACCCCGGCATGAACCATCAGGCAGTTTTTTTTCTCATCAGAGTAAACCAGGGGACGAAAACGCAGCCAGTCGATCAGTTCTTCCCGATCCGGAGCTTTGAGAATATCGTCGATGGTATCGCCCCGTTTGGGGAAGCGTACGCCGGCATCAATCGCCAGCAGATGCAGGTCATGGTTGCCAAGTACGGCAACACATCTGTCTCCAAGACTTTTCAGGTAACGCAGGGTGGCCAGGGATTCCGGCCCGCGATTGACAAGATCTCCAGCAACCCAGAGCTGGTCCTTTTGCTCATCAAAGGCGATACTGTCCAGAAGCCTGCGCAGTGCGCTGTAACACCCCTGAATATCGCTAACGGCGTATGTTGTCATGAATGATTGAATCTGGTTTTGATTAGTATGCTGCGTTTTTAGTTAACTGCGCCGGGCACCCTGAGGCTGAACAGGGGAATGACAACATCAAACAGGTCTCCGTTATCGTCCTGCATCCTGTAGCTTCCATGCATGCAGCCCACCGGAGTGGCAAGAATACAGCCGCTGCTGTAAGTGTAGCTGTTACCGGAAGCGATATAAGGCTGTTTACCAACAACACCTTCTCCCTGGACTTCCTGCTGCTTGCCATCCCCATCATTAATATACCAGTGCCGGGACAATAGCTTCGCGCCGCCTTTGCCATTGTTGGTAATGGTAATGTGGTAAGCGAAAGCATAGGGGTGCTGTTCAGGAAGAAACTCTGTTTTAACGCTGACTTCTACACCATGGCTGGAAGAATGCTCAGGGTGGGGTGTCTGGGTATCCAACTGTTCGCCTTTTCCGGTTTTTATTTATTGCTGTTTTACCGCCAGATAATCCGCAATCCTGACGTAAGACTCAAGGGTTAATCGTTCCGGGCGCAGAGACGGGTCAATACCCAGCTGTTCCAATTCATTTCCGGAGATCATTCCCTTCAGACAGTTACGCAGGGTTTTTCTGCGCATGGAGAAAGCCGCCTTGACCACCCTGCCCAGTAGGCCATGATCCTTGCAGGGGTGGGGTAGCTCTTTGTGAGGCGTCAGGCGCACGATGGCAGAATCCACCTTGGGGGGCGGATTAAATGCTCCCGGACCAACTGGAAAGATAAAGTCCACTTTGCAGTGGTACTGCACCATAATGCTGAGGCGTCCATAGTTTTTTTCGCCCGGACCAGCCGCAAGACGGTCAACTACTTCCCTCTGGAGCATAAAGTGCATGTCCTGCACGATATCGGCGTAGGAGACCAGATGGAAAATAAGTGGCGTGGAAATATTATAAGGCAGGTTGCCGACAATGCGCAGCTGCTCATCACCTTCCCGCAGGCTGGTAAAATCAAAGTTCAGGGCATCCGCTTCGTGAATGGTGAAGTTCTCATTCAGACCAAAATGCAGTTTCAGCCAGGGGATAAGGTCTCTGTCCAGCTCAATGACATCAAGCTTTCCTGCGTTAGCCTGCAGCTGGTTGGTCAGTGCGCCCTGACCAGGCCCAATTTCCACAAGATGCTGGGTGTTCCTGGGAGCAATGGCGCGAATGATCCGGTTTATCACCGCCGGATCATGGAGAAAGTTCTGTCCAAAGCGTTTACGGGCTTTGTGGGGAATAGCGGAATCGATAGTGGTTGCGCTCATAAAGGGTTAAACGGGGATAAGTGGTACGTTGCCGAGAATTCAGAATACCGCAGGTTACGACTCGCTGCAGTTTCTGGTCTGTATCATATCCAGTGCATAGTCGATGGCTGTATTCAGGCTGCCCGCATGGGCAAGGCCGGTACCCGCCAGTTCCAGGGCAGTACCATGATCGACAGAGGTGCGAATTATAGGCAAACCAAGGGTGATATTCACGGCTTCACCAAAACCTTTGTACTTCAGCACTGGCAGACCCTGATCATGGTACATCGCCAGTACAACATCCGACTGTTCCAGTTTAGCTGGGTTGAAAATCGTATCCGCGGGCAGGGGGCCGGTCAGCGAAAGCCCCTGTTTTCTTAAACGATTGAGTGTGGGTTCAATAATATTTATTTCTTCCCGACCCATATGGCCGTTCTCCCCGGCGTGGGGATTCAGGCCGCAGACAAGAATACGGGGATTTTTCAGGCCAAAATGAGAGCGTAAATCACCATGGAGTATGGTAATAACGTCTTCCAGTAATTCCGGGGTAATTGATTCCGGAATTTTGGCCAGGGGCAGGTGAGTGGTGACAAGTGCTACCCGCAGCCCTTCCGTGGCCAGCATCATAACGACACGGGGCGTATCCGTAAGTTCAGCCAGAAGCTCCGTATGGCCGGAGAAGGGAAGGCCCGCTTCGTTGATAACGCCCTTATGAACGGGGGCGGTGACAATCCCGTCAAATATTTTCTTCTGGCAGCCGGTTACGGCCATGGACAAGGTATCCAGCACATAAGAGGCATTGCGGCTGTCCAGATGTCCGGGTGTTACCTGTTCCCGAAGGCTGGCCGGGTCAACAATCAGCTCACCGGCTTTGTTCGGTCGACGGGGCATCTCCGGGCTGAATGTTTTTATACTGACGTCTATACCGAGCTGTCTGGAACGGCTCTTCAGCAAAGCCGGGTCTGCCAGTGTAATAAGCTGGGCGTCACGGGGGTGTGACGCCTGCATCAGACAAAGGTCAGGACCAATACCCGCCGGCTCGCCCGAGGTGATAACAAGCCGGGGTATCTGATGTGAGGACATCGAAACTACAATCCTACAGTTTGGTTTCTACAAACGCCTGATCACGGAGTTCTCTCAGCCACACCTGAAGTTCTTCCGCGAACTTACGCTGACCAATAATTTCACGAATACGGGCGTCCCGAACCTGGGTGCTGATGTCCTGCTGTCGTTTACCCATTACTTCCATAATGTGCCAGCCAAAATTGCTGCGGAAAGGCTTGGTAGCTACATTGGCAGGCTCGGAGAGCATTTTTTCGCGAAAGGCCGGCACCATGTCCGTTGGGTTGGCCCAGCCAAGGTCACCCCCATTCAGGGCAGAGCCCGGGTCGTCGGAGTAGGCTTTTGCCAGCTCGGCGAAATCAGCTCCCGCTTCAATACGGCCATAGAGACTGCGGGCCAGCTCCTGGGCTTCCAGGTCGCTGCGGACTTCGTTGGGCTTGATCAGGATGTGACGGGCTTTCACCTGCTCCTGGTACATTTTTTCATCCCCGCGGCTGTCTGTCAGCTTGATAATATGAAAACCACTGGGGCTGCGAATCGGGCGGGAAATTTCACCTTTCTTCAGGCCAACAGCCACTTCCGCGAACAGGGAGGGCAGCTGGTCCGCTTTACGCCAGCCAAGGTCTCCACCTTCCAGGGCGTTCTGCCCCTGGGAACGGGAGACGGCGATCTGAGCAAAGTCCGCACCTTTTTCCAGAGCTGCGTAAATTTCTTCAGCCGTGTCACTGGCCGCCTGAATCTGTTTTGGGGAAGCCCCTTCCGGCAGGGAGACCAGAATGTGGCCCAGACGGTAATCCACTGACAACTGCGCCCGGCCCTCGGCGGATTTACGGAAGTTTTCGACTTCCCGATCGGTAACCTGTATACGTTCCATCACCTTACGCTGACGCACACGGCTGATCAGCATTTCCCGACGAATCTGTTCCCTGGCTTCAGCGTATGTCATGCCGTCCTCTGTCAGTGCCGTGCGGAACTGCTCCAGGGTCATGCCGTTGCGTTCGGCAATGCTGCGGATGGCCTGATTGAGAGAGTTGTCATCAATGCGGGCACCGGCTCTGTCGGCTATCTGCAGCTGAAGATTTTCAATAATCAGGCGTTCGAGCACCTGTTGTTTCAGTACATGTTCCGGAGGAAGAGCTGTATGGCGTTCTTGAAGCTGCATGCGCACAGACTTCAGGCGGTTGTCCAGCTCACTTTCCATAATTACGTCGTTATCGACAATCGCGACCACACGATCCAAGGGAATAACTTTGGCTGCAGCGGGAGCAACAGCTACTATGCCCGTTGCTGCCAGGGTGGTGGCAGCGGTCAGCAGGGTTGTTTGAAAGATGGCTCGAAAGCTTTTCATTATGCTAGTCATAATGTCGTCTTATATATCCTTGCGGCTGCTGTAACCGCTTATGTCGTTCAGGAATGCTTCCACTTTACTGCTGGTGGCATTACCTAGTCCTTTGAGAACGAATTCAAAGAAAATGCCTTTATCGACTTTGGCTGTATCAATGTCGTCGTTCGGATCAATCCAGTTCCGATACATGACACGCATCATATAACAGCAATCGTCCCGTTCAATACCGAATGTCCGTTCCATATGACGTTTATTGGTAATGTCGTAGGTATAACGACCCATAAGACTCCACTTATAGGTTACGGGCCAGACGATACTGAAATCAGCTTCTTCCAGGTTGCCGTTTACGTAACGACCAGTATTATTGCCTTTGTTCGGCCCATCCTTGTATTTCTCCGCGCGGTCAACCTGATCCCGGTAGCGGTAACGGGCGTTGATCACGCTTCCAGCCCTGGGGCGGTACTGCATACCCAGGCCGTATTCCTGGTTGTGACTTTGGCTGGTGTTATACACCCAGTCCTGGGTTAAACGCAGATCTTCACGGACATTCCACACAAGCTGGGTGGCCAGAGGCGATGTGGACGCTTTGTTTTCTTTCAATAGACGCTTTTTGGCTTCGTCGACGTTGTTGTCCGGGTTGTCTTCATCGACCTGAAGCGGATCAATCAGCGTCTTGCGGTTTTCAAAGTAAAAGATCTGCCCAATACCGAAGCGGAAACGCTCAAAGCCGTTGTCTTCCAGGAAACGGCTGGTAATACCCAGGGACAACTGATTGGTATCGCCGATACGGTCATAGCCGTTAAACCGGTCATTCCGCCACAGGCTATTGTAGGTAAATGAAGATTCGCTGGTATCAAACACAGGATTCAGGCCCTGGTCGCTCTTGTAGGGCGTATAAACGTATCTGGCCCTTGGTTCCAGGGTCTGGGTAAAGTTCAGGCCACCGAGAACGGTTGGACGCTCAAAGAACAATCCACTGTCCAGATAATAGGTGGGAGCTGTGGTATTTGGTTTGGTGACATCGCCTTTGGATTTACCGGTACTGTTGATATATACCTGGTCAAAGCGGTCCAGATCATAATGAACGGAACGGATCTTCGCGCCCGGTTCAATAAACGACCAGCTGTTTTCAATACGGTATTTGACACTGGTTTCAGCATACAGTCGCTGGCCTACAGCGTTATTGATTCCGACACCCGGGCCCCAGACACCTTCGTGGACATCTTCCCTGCCGTTAACCTGGCGCTGCCTTTTGTACTGCCAGTCTTTGTCACGCTGGAAGTCGGTATAATCAAGAACATAATTAACGCCCAGCCCTTTGCTGTTATCCCAGGTGCCATTCAGGTTGAAGTCGATATCCTTGCTGTAGGGATCGTCCGCGTCCTGGGTCATGTTTTTGAGTTTCTGGGTACCCAGCTCAACGGTGTATTGATGATTGCTGTTGTCACCACCCCTGTAGGTTGTGTGCAGTTCTTTGTAGAGGGGGCTTTGGGATTTGACATCCAGGCTGGTGCCGAAATCATCGAAGTATTCCCGGTCACTGGCATCGGTATAGTTGATCCGGTAATCCCAGTTTTTGGTCAGCTGCTGCTCATGCTTGAGGGTGTAGAACCAGCGATTGTCATCGTAATTCAGGTTCCTTTTCTTCAGCTTGTCTTTAGTGGAATAAGCACCACCGATTTCACCTTTGGCGGACTCAGTCAGATAGCGGAACTCATTCTCAATCAACAGACCACGCCTGGTCATAATGCGGGGCGTGATGGTCGCGTCCATATTGGGGGCGATATTCCAGTAAATGGGCTGGGTGTAATCCAGACCGTTGCCGGTATCGCCGGTGTCGTAGGATAGGGTTGGGAACAGCAGACCAGACTTACGACGGTCATCTATGGGGAAGGTAATCCAGGGGGTATAGAAAACCGGTAAACCCCACAGGTCAACAGTGGTATCGGTGGCGGTACCAGAACCGGTAATGGGGTTCAGCTCCACTGTTTCGCCATTGAGCTGCCAGGTGCAGTCTCCCGGTGCGCAGGTGGTGTAACTGGCATTTTCCATACTCACAATGCCACTCTCCCGGCGCAGGATTTTACTGGCTTCGCCCCGGATACGATCAGTATGGAAGATGTACTTTGCGTTGGTCATCTCCGTCCGGCCACTGTCCATATTGAAGTCAGCCTTATCACCGACTATCAGAAGGTTGGGCTCACGAACAACAACACTGCCGCTGAAATCACCTTCACCGGTGTTACGGTCAAGGTGGGCAATATCACTCTCAATCTGACGGTAGCCCTGGCGCACAACAACATTGCCGGTCAGTGTGCTCAGGCCGTTTTCCTCGTAGCTGGAGTTGTCGGCTTCAGCGAAAATCGGAGCATCATCAAGGTTACCGGTAAAGTCCAGGCCCGGGCGGGAAGGCTCAACATATCCACCTTCACAGATATTGACCTGGTAGCTGCTCTGGCGGGCAGGGGACAGCCTTTCCAGAGGCTGCCAGTCCAGGGTGGTGAAAGCCTGGACAACACTGGCAGAACGCAAGCCGGTTGCGCTAGGAAGTACGAAAACAACCGCGCCATCTGGAGCTGTCTGGGCAGTGGCGGCTGCAGCGCTTGCTGTGGCCGTGGTCTGGCCGGTAACAGTCACGGGAATGTTTGCCACGGGTTTGCGGGGGGCTGGTGTTACAGCTCTTTGGGCAAAGGGAACAGGCCCGGATTTTCTGGAGATAATGTTACATTGCCAGCCATCCCCGGAAGCGCTTTGTAAGCACTGCCACTCGGCATTCTCGGCGAGAGTCGAGGCTTGCGCACTGGCTGATGTCACCAGAGAGCCGGCAAGAAAACCGGTGGTGATAACCAGAGGAAGCGTGTTTTTCAGTATAAAAATATTTTTTGCCATCGGTGTGTATCCGGCCTTCCCGTCGGCTTCTGTTAGTGACCCCGTCGCGTCCTGCAAGACTCCCTCCGAGCTAAAACCTTAATTAAAGCCCCAAGGGTACTTCATATCTTGAGTCATGCTCTGACCGGTATAGTTACCGCTCTGGCGTGAGCCTGGACCCGCCAAAAGAACCGAATGATACTGCAATATAAGGGTCAGTCACCAGAGTGCGGGTAGATATAACACTGCTTACAGAATATTTTTGCCTGTTTTGCGGAGCTGAACCCCTATACCATACTCATATAAAAGTGCGTGCGGCTATTTTATAAAAGAATGAGCCTCTGGACGCAGGCATTCTGTGCATCCTGTTAAATCTTTGGGTGATATACGCTACTTTTTACTGCGGAGCGCAGGGGTTACTACAAAAAGCAGAGCTGACGCCCAATGCAAACGCGCGAGTACGAGTATAAGCTAGCCCACGAATTGGAAAATTGTCAGAGAATGGACCTGAAAACTGTTCCCAAGCCGACTTTGGATTCCGGAGTGACCGATGCCCGTTTTACGGACCTTGATAACTGGTGCGCAGAACGATTATCTGCCCTGGGTGGCGGGCCGGCCCAGCAGGGGCTGGAAACCGTCTCTGGCGATGCCAGCTTCCGGCGCTACTTCCGTGCCCATACCCTGAATGATGCCAGTTTTATTGTTGTGGATGCTCCGCCGGAGCATGAGGATTGCAAACCCTTTGTCTCTATAGCCCGTAGCTGGCGGGAACAGGGTGTTCGAACCCCCGCTGTGCACTCGGTGGATTTAAGCCGCGGCTATATGCTGCTGGAAGATTTTGGTGACACCCTGTTGTATTCCGGCCTGACAGAAGAGAGCGCCGGGCGTCTGTATCAATCGGCTTTTAATGCGCTCCATGCATTGCAGCAAACGGCTGTTCCCAGCGATTACATACTGCCTATATACGACGAAAATCGCTTATACGAGGAGATGCAGCTTTTCCCTGACTGGTGTCTGGAAAAGCTCCTTGGCATAACATTGGGCCAGGATGAGAATAATCTTATAAAGCGCTTCTTTGATCTGCTGGCTGGTTCGGCTCTTGAGCAGCCATCTGTTCCCGTGCACCGGGATTACCATTCCCGCAATATCATGATGTTGTCCGACGGACTGGGGCTGATCGATTTTCAGGACGCAGTGCTGGGCCCGGTGACCTATGACCCTGTCTCTCTGCTAAGGGACTGCTATATCGACTGGCCCCAGAAGCAGGTCTACCAGTGGCTGGACACTTATGCCGTGGGCTCAAAACATCTGAAAAATATTTCTCAGGATAAACTTTACCAATGGTTTGACTGGATGGGTGCCCAGCGCCATGTGAAAGTGCTGGGTATTTTTGTCCGACTCTGGCTAAGGGACAGCAAGCCGGGATACCTCAAAGATATTCCCCGGGTATTCGCATACCTGCTATGGGTCTGTGAGCGTTACCGGGAATTGAATGATGTAGCCCGCTGGCTCCATGAGGATGTGCAACCCCGGCTGCAGCAGCAAAGCTGGTGGCAGGATTATCAACTGCGGGTATGACCATGGAGCAGCAAAAACCCCGGGTGGCCATGATTCTCGCGGCCGGCAAAGGCATCCGTATGCGCCCGCTCACATTGGAAACTCCCAAGCCCTTGATTCCGGCCGGTGGCAAACCGCTGATTGTCTGGCATATTGAGAGACTTGTTCAGTCAGGTTTCAAAACGCTGGTAATCAACCACGCCTGGCTGGGTGATAAACTCGAACAGGCCGTTGGCAGTGGCGAACGCTGGGGGATTGAAATTCGCTGGTCCAGGGAATCAGAACCCCTGGAGACCGGAGGTGGAATCCGGCAGGCTCTGCCTCTGATCGGTGATGCCCCCTTTTTGCTGGTTAACGGAGATGTGTTTACGAATATTGATTTTTCTCGACTGACACTGCCCAAAGAGGCGCAGGCTCATCTGGTGCTGGTGAACAACCCGGAGCACAATCCATCCGGGGATTTTGCCCTGGAAGGAAACCGGATTGTCAAGGAAGTCGGGCAACATCTGACTTTTTCCGGTGTCAGTGTATTAAGCCCGGAACTGTTTGCCAGCACCCACTCCGGAGAGTTCCCCCTGGTTTCAGTATTATGGCCCGCCATAGACAGAGGACGGGTAACAGGTGAGCATTTTCAGGGATACTGGCTGGATGTGGGTACTCCTGAAAGATTACAGACACTGGATAATGATCTGGCTGCCGGACGCGTATAAACTGGCCGTTTTTCCTGTTGGCCTGAGTAATAAGTGATCTTGGCCAGAAAAGCTTTGGACAAGCAACAGTTTGAGAGAAACAACAACCTGAGAGATAAGCAGGGTATGTGGTTTAGAACAGTTTTATTTGGATTCCTCGGTTTTCTGTTTGGCGGCCCTTTTGGTGGCATTATGGGAGCCTTAGTGGGCGCTTTTCTGGATAACCAGAACCAGGGGCCAAGAGTCGTTTATGGACGGCAGAGCAGTCGTCAGCGTCAGCAGACCCAAACGGCTTTTTTTGAAGCCACATTTCTGACCATGGGGAAACTGGCCAAAGCCGATGGCCGGGTCAATGAAGAAGAGATTCAGCTGGCTACAACGCTGATGAATGAGATGCGCCTTGGTTCTGAGCAGAGAAAGCAGGCCATTCATCTGTTTGACCAAGGGAAGAGTGGCGCGCCTGTAAGCGAGGTTCTGCAGCGCTTCCGCCAGACCGCAGGCAACAGCCTGGTGCAGATGTTTCTTGAGCTTCAGTTGCAGGCAGCCTGGGCAGATGGGCAGATCGGCCAGGCAGAGCTGAATACCCTCCACGAGATCTGCCGGCACCTGGGAGTTAACCGTTTCACCTTCGATATTCTGCACCAGCGTTTTCAGGCCCAGCGCTCTTTCTATTCACGCCATGCCGGGCAGAGGGGTTACCAGCAGCAGGGTTGGGGCAGTGTTTCCAGTCGTGATGAGTTGAAGGAAGCCTATGCCACCCTGGGGGTGTCCAGCGATGCAAGTGATCGGGATGTAAAACGGGCCTGGCGCAAGCTGATGAGCGAACACCATCCGGATAAACTTGTGGCCAAAGGTCTGCCGGAAGAAATGATGGAAGTAGCCAAGAAGAAAACCCAGGAAATCCAGGCCGCTTATGATCTTATCCAGCAACATCGTAAACGTCAGAAGCCGTAAAGCTGTTCTGACAGAAAAGAATGCAGGAAAGTGTCAGGTTTGAATAAGTACTTACCGTAGTTTGCTGTTGATGTTCAGCGTACGAATAGCTAGTCTGGACGAGTAGTCTGTTTACAAAAAATGAAATAGAAAAGTACCCGGGTTATGCAAACCAGCAGCCGTGAATCGATTGAATTTTATGTGCGTAGGGGGTTTTGGGGAGAAGAATCCCTGGAGAGTCTGTTTCGACGTACAGTTGCCATTCATCCCGGGCGTCTGGCCCTGGTGGACCCTCCTGACCGGGAATCTTTCACAGACGGCAGTTGTCGCCGCCTGACCTACAGTGATCTGTTCGTCGCGGTCAGGGATGTCAGCGCAAAGCTGCTGGCCGCCGGTCTGAAAAAAGATCAGGTGGTGGTTACTCAGCTTCCCAATACTGTTGAAACAGTTGTTCTCCACCTTGCGATTGCCCGTATTGGCGCGCTGCTGTGCCCCATGTCTGTAGATCAGCACTCTGCAAGCCTTGCGGAAATGGCTCTTCAGCTGAATCCTGTCATGTATATCGGTGGTCGCTATCAACATCGGGATTTACTGAAACAGGCCCGCTCCTGGTTGCCGGAGTCCTGCCATTTTGCCAGCTTTACCTCTGACCCTGCCGGTGATGTGATTAACCTGTCCCTTGACAGTCCGGTCATGCCGGAAGATATCCGCCTGCTTGGCCAGATTATGGATACATTTCCTGTGTCGCCTAACGAGGTGTTTACCCTTACCTGGAAGCGAAATGTTGAGCACCATCCGGCTATTCCCCGCACCCATAACCAGTGGTTCGCTCTGGCATCGTTTATCTATGAAGGGGCTGGGCTGCGTAATGGCGATAATCTGCTGTGTGCCTTCCCGCTTTCTGAGATTTCCGGTATTGGCTCGTTTCTGTATAACTGGCTGATGGCGGGTGCCCGGCTGGTACTGAATCAGACCGGTAATTCAGAGCAGATTCTTGAACAGGTGCAGCAGGAACGTATTGATTGTCTGGGTGTGCCACCGGAGCTGATGACAAAGTTCTCCAGATCCCTGAAGGATCACCGGGACTGGCTGAAAAATGTGCGCTGCCTGATTTCCGGCTTCTCTCCACTGGAAGCGGACGTTGCCAAAACCGTTGCCCGGGAAGGGCAGGTAGTAGTATTGAACTGCTACAGCACCAGCGAGGGTGCCAGCCTGCTGGCGACTCCTGCAGATCGCTGCAACCAGTGGAGTGAGCAGCTGTTCCCCCGCTTTGATGACCAGGTGGATGGCTGGAACAGCCGTATGTCACGAATGGTCAGCACCCGCCTGGTAGATCCGAAAGCTGGTAATGAAATTACCGCTCCCGGCTGCCCTGGTGAACTGTTTGTCAAAGGCCCTTCACTGTTTGATCGCTATTACCCCAGTGGTGACGAGCAGGATGAAGAAGGCAATCATGATGGTTTCCAGGGAACCGGCGATCTGTTTGTGATTGATGAGCAGAACCCCCGCTTCTACCGGTTTGTTGGTCGCAGGGATCAACTCACTGCTTCGATGGGTTAATTAACCGAGGACTATTGCCATGGACATCGCCAGGGACCATCAATAGTCCTCAAGCAAATTCAGTGTCGCTCACCGAGTAGCGGCATTGTTCTGTATACTCTGTTGGAAAATAGCTTAAACGATAAGCATCAGGTGCTAATTGTCGTGCGATGTCCAGAGCACTGTTCAGTGCTGATTCCTGAGATGTATACCCCGCCATGACGCTATGACAAAACCACATATTGTCTGTACCCTGATAATGCTTCAGTCCCTGCCGGGCAGCCATGGTTTTTGGGGTATAAATAACATGGTGGAAATCCACGCTTTTGAAGATTTTCTTTTCAGAGATGCTGATGCTTGCCCCGGCTGTGACTAATGTTTTGAGAAGGTTTGGATTGTACTGGGAGTAGAGAGGTAACTTCCCCAGCCAGAAGGTCACAGCTATTTTCTGGTCAAAATGATTCTTCTGCAGACTGGTAAAAGCCCACTCCTTTCGAGATGGAGGCATCAGGCTGGTATCACTATGGATTACCGTTGGGGTGCAGACGTAATTTACGTTGCCCAGATGCGTCAGAACAGTTTTGGGTATTCCGTGAATTGCGGTTGTATCTCGCGGGCTCGTAGAAATAATAATGTCATCGGCAATGTACTGTCCTCCGGCTGTTGTGTGAATAATCCAGTGCGCCCCCGTTCTGTTGATTGCCGAAACGACAGCATTTGTTTCAAAGTGACAATTTGACTGTTTACGGACTCTTTCCAGAATTCCCCCCATGCCATACTGGAAAAGCACCATATGTCCGAGAAAAGCTGCCGGCAGCAGGTGGCCTATGTAGGTAATCAATGTATGGGCATCCTCCTGGCCGATTGTGTCCAGACACCCTCCTCCTACTGAAGCTATAACCGGAAGAATAAGATCTCTCTGTGCCTGACGGCTAATACCAGTTGTTGCCAGCCACTGGCTGATATTGAGCCCAGGGTTTGTCGGGCTTCTGGTCATTTCGTAGCACTTATAGGTGAACTGGAGCAGAGCCCAGAGGTATTCATCGTTTTTGAAATTCAATGGATTGATCAGGTGATGCCAGGTTGGGGTATGGAAAGTGGCTGGCTGGCCTGCCTGCTGTATAGCGAAATCAAGGAAAAACCTGAACTTGTCTTTTTCTTCAATACCAACAGCCTCAAGCAGACGAAAATAGTTAGGGTAAGCACCAGGGCAGCAGTATTGAGCACCGATATCAACCGGGAAGGTAAATCCCCCGGTGGTAATGGGAATTGTAGTGACCTGACCACCCAGATTTGGTTTTTTTTCCAGCAGGGTGACATCATGGGTACCGCTGAGCAGCCAGGCGATAAATATCCCGCTGCTGCCTCCACCAACAATGACTATGCGTTTGCGTAGTGTAGATGTATTGCAGGTCGCGTGAAGCCCAGGAGCCATTCCTGCAGCAAGTAATCCAGATGTGGACAGCAGGTTTTGGTTGAACTGACGACGAGAGTAAAGCCTGGCAGACGGCTTATAACGTGTATTTCTGGTAGTCATTATCTTGCAGCTTTTGGGAAAGACTGGTGATCAAGGATAGATACCAGAAAAACCTTTGCCTGCAGGTTCAGTTTTTTGTATTTAGAGCCTGGACTGTCGGGTGTATACCGTCGGGATTTAAGCAACTGCATTCATTCTGACACAAGCACGCTTGATAGAGAAAATGGCTGGTCATTAGATACAACCACTTCATTAATGAACAGTGCCGTTTATATGTG
This sequence comes from Parendozoicomonas sp. 209JJ7-1, assembly GCF_058147085.1. NCBI lineage: Bacteria > Pseudomonadati > Pseudomonadota > Gammaproteobacteria > Oceanospirillales > Endozoicomonadaceae > Parendozoicomonas > Parendozoicomonas sp. 209JJ7-1. Next base: position 125,782 of record NZ_JBYVJU010000004.1, read on the forward strand.
TGTGTAGGGTGTTGGTAGGCTTATAGCAGCATATAATATGCTTAAGCTAAAATAATATTGGTGAACAGAGCGGCTTTTACCAAACTTCGTTCGGGTTTCATCAGTCACGTTTTTGGAATTCTCTGTCATGGTGTCCAGTGTCAGAACTCTTTGTTATGTAACGCTCATCTCCCTCTGCTCATTCACTGCATCTGCAGGGGTTCCCCTAACCGACTGTGAGCAAATGCCTTCATATTTTTTCAGGCTCGAAAATGATGGTGAATGGGATAATCTCTTTGCCCAAGCTGATGCCCCAAAAAGCGGGGCGGAATATTGTAAACATTATGATGTACCAGGCCATCATATGTATAAATCTTGTTTCCCCTTCTACAACATGTCCAAGAATAGCTATATGGAATTGACTGTTAATCTGTCCTGCGGGCATCGAACGTATGCGATACCCCCAAACACAGCCCAAGGCTGGAGACAGCAATGGGATTCGACGGCGGATGCCAATGTCACTATTGTTAATCACACTTCTGGAAAACAAATTTATAACGGAGCTGTAAAAAACAGAGTGGGCTTAAAATGCGATGCTACCCACTGTGAGGCATGGAATTCAACCTCCGATTAAAGTCGGTGGTGAGGGCTGCTTCATTACTGATCAGCTTTTAACAAACTACATTCGGTTTTCATCTTTATTCACGTTTTCGGAGTTCTCTGTCATGGTATCCAGCACCAGAATGCTTTGTTATGTAATGGCCATCTCCCTCTGCTCATTCACTGCATCTGCAGGGGTTCCCCTAACAGACTACGAGCAAATGCCTTTATCAATTGACAGGCTCGGAAATGGCGAATTGGATAATCTCTTTGCAGAAACTGATGTCCCGGCAAGTGGTGAGGAATATTGTAAAGAGTTAGATGTACAAGATCATCAAGAGCAGATCTCTTGCCTCCCTTTCTACAACATGTCCAAGAATAGCTATATGAATGTGATTTTTGCTCTTTCTAGCCAGAAGGATATAGGGTACGGGATAGCACCAGGCACAGCTGATGCATTTGCTGAACGTTTGGGTGCAGCAGGGGGTACTAATGTCACTGTTTTTAATCCCTATGCTGGAAAACAAATTTATAAAGGCGTTGTAAAAAACAGAGTTGGCTTAAAATGTGACGCTACTCACTGTGAGGCATGGAATGCAACCACCGATTAAAGTCGGTGGAGAGCTGCTTCATTAATGATCAGCTTTTAACAAACTTCATTTGGCTTTCATCTTTAGTTACGTTTTCGGAGTTCTCTGTCATGGTATCCAGCACCAGAATGCTTTGTTATGTAATGGCCATCTCCCTCTGCTCATTCACTGCATCTGCAGGGGTTCCCCTAACAGACTGGGAGCAAATGCCTTTATCAATTGACAGGCTCGGAAATGGCGAATTGGATAATCTCTTTGCAGAAACTGATGTCCCGGCAAGTGGTGAGGAATATTGTAAAGAGTTAGATGTACAAGATCATCAAAAGCATAAATCTTGTCTCCCTTTCTACAACATGTCCAAGAATAGCTACATGAACGTGATTTTTGCTCTTCCTAGCCAGATGGATGTAGCGTACGGGATAGCACCAGGCACAGCTAATGCATTTGCTGAACGTTCGGGTGCAGCAGGGGGTACTAATGTCACTGTTTTTAATCCCCATGCTGGAAAACAAATTTATAAAGGCGTTGTAAAAAACAAAGTTGGCTTAAAATGCGACGCTACTCACTGTGAGGCATGGAATTCAACCTCCGATTAAAGTCGGTGGTGAGGGCTGCTTCATTACTGATCAGCTTTTAACAAACTACATTTGGCTTTCATCTTTAGTTACTCTTTCGGAGTTCTCTGCCATGGTATCCAGCACCAGAATGCTTTGTTATGTAACGGTCATCTCCCTCTGCTCATTCACTGTATCTGCAGGAGTTCCCCTAACAGACTACGAGCAAATGCCTTTATCAATTGACAGTCTCGGAAATGGCGAATTGGATAACCTTTTTTCACAAGCTGATGTCCCGACAAGTGGGGAGGATTTCTGTAAAAAGACCGATGTACGAGCTCATCACGAGTATAAATCCTGTCTTCCTTTCTATAACATGTCCGAGCATAGCGATATACTTGTGACTTTTCATATAGTTGGTTACCGGGATCAGAAGATTTCGATACACCCAAGCACAATGCAGCCATTTAGAGTACCTTCGGATTCGACACCGGATATCAATGTCACTATTTTTAATCCCGCTTCTGGAAAACAAATTTATTACGGAGCTGTAAAATACAGAGTGGGCTTAAAATGTGACGCTACTCACTGTGAGGCATGGAATGCAACCACCGATTGAAGCCGGTGGTGAGGGAGCGTTGATAATTAATTAAATCAAGGAAACTGCTATTTGCAGCATACTCAGATAGTTGTGACCTAACCTTTCGTATCTGGTAGCTACTCATCGAAACTGTTTCAGCTTCTGAAACAAGCGTTCTACAAGATCCCTTTTCTTACATACTGTCTCTGTTTCTTGCAGCTTCGACGAGGAGTATAGTGTGATGGTTAATTGTCAACGCTCCTTAGTAAAGGCTGGAGATGAGGCCAGATATTGTCCAGTATTTTGGATTGGGCTTTTGCTGTTGGATGAATGCCATCCGGCTGGTTCAGTTCTGGCTGTCCAGCTATTCCATTCAGGAAGAATGGCAGTATTTCAGCGCCGTATTGCTTCGCCAGTGAATGATAAATCCCGTTAAAGCGTTTGGTATAGACTGGCCCGTAGTTTGGGGGGATCTGCATCTCCAGCACGAGCGTGGGAATCTCCCTCTGCTTTAGCATCTTAATCATGTTGTCCATATTGGCTTGAATGGTTTTCAGGGAGATTCCCCGTAAGCCATCATTGGCACCCAACTCCAGCAGCACCAGATCCGGTCTGTGCTGATCCAGGGCTGCCGGTAAACGACTCAGGCCGCCTGCCGTGGTTTCGCCGCTGATGCTGAGATTCACCACTTGCCACTGGGGGTGGCTCTGACGTAGTTTGGTTTCAAGCAGTGACACCCAGCCCTGGCTCAGCTCAAGACCATAAGCCGCGCTGAGGCTGTCACCATAAATCATCACTGTCCGGGAAGTGGCAGCCCAGCTGTTAACGGACAGAAATAATAAGACCAGTAACAACATTAAACGGCGACGTATGCATTCAACCACAGATTTTTTAACCACAGGGCTCTCCGATTCTTCTTCATCCGGTGATGTCGTCACAGCCAGAGGGCTGGAAAAGACAGTACAGACCGGGAATGGTGCGCTCACTATCTTGTCGGGGCTTGATCTGCAGATCAAGAGGGGCGAAGCCGTCGCAATACTGGGCATGTCTGGCTCTGGCAAGTCCACCCTGCTGGGAATTCTGGCGGGGCTGGACCTTCCCAGCAGCGGCGAGGTGGCTCTGGCGGGAGAGCGTATTGATACTCTGGATGAAGACCAGCGTGCCCGGATTCGAGGGGAGTATACCGGCTTTGTCTTTCAATCCTTTCAGCTGCTTCCCAATCTGACTGCACTGGAAAACGTTATGCTGCCTCTGGAACTGGCCGGACGGGATAAACCGGTACAGCGGGCGGAGAACTTATTGAATCGTGTAGGACTGGAAAAGCGTCTGGAACACTATCCACGACAACTGTCCGGCGGTGAACAGCAGCGGGTGGCCATTGCCCGGGCCTTTGCCGGTGAACCCAATATTCTGTTTGCCGATGAACCCACCGGCAACCTGGACGAGAAAACCGGTGAGAAAATTATTGATCTGCTGTTTGAAGTAAACCGGGAGCAGGGAACCACCCTGGTGCTGGTAACCCATGACCTGACTCTGGCCAAACGTTGTAACAGGATGCTGCATCTGCATGGTGGTCGTCTGGAGCAGCAGCCATGAGCCGGTTGAAAGCCATGAATGGATCAAAAGGTACAGCTACTCTCTCCTGGCGTTTTCTGCTGAGGGACTGGCGTACCGGGGAGCTTTGGCTGCTGGTGCTGGCACTGCTGATGGCGGTTTCTGTCAGTACAGCAATCGCGCTGTTCAGCGATCGCCTGCAACTGGCTATGGGACAGCAGGTGGCCGAGGTGATGGGAGCGGATATGGTGATTCGCAGCCCCAGGCCCGTACAGGAGCCGGTTCTGAAGCACGCCAGAGATCAGCAGATTGAGTTGTCTCGTATACTGGAATTTCCGTCAGTGGTGCTGGCTGGAGATGAGATGCAACTGGTCTCTGCCAAGGCGGTTGAGAACAACTACCCGCTGCGAGGACACATTCGAACATCTCCCCGACCTTTCACTCAGGATGTTGTAACTGCCGAAGTACCTGCGGTCGGCGAGGCCTGGCTGGAACCAAGGCTGTTCCCTTTGCTGGGTGTTGCTATAGGCGACAAGGTTTTTCTGGGAGAAACAGAGCTGACCATCACTCGGGCTATAACCCTGGAAACGGATCGGGGTGGTAACTTCTATAGTCTTTCCCCACGGCTAATGTTCAATATGGCCGATGTTGAGCGCACCAAAGTGATTCAACCCGGCAGCCGGGTAAGCTGGAAAACCCTGATGGCGGGTGAACCTGCGCAACTGAAGGCATTCCAGAACTGGAGCAAGGACAAACTCAATACCAGCGAAAAACTGGTGCGGGCGGACGACGATCGCCGTGAACTGCGTAATTCAGTTAAACGTCTGCGGCAGTTTCTCGGTTTGGGAAGTATGGCTGCTGTGCTGCTGGCAGGTGTTGCTGTGGCAATGGCCACGCGACGGTTTGTAGAGCGTCGTTTTGATGCCAGTGCGGTGATGCGTTGCCTGGGTGCCAGCCGCCGGCGAGTGTTGAACCTACTGGCGGGTGAACTTCTGATAGTGGCCGTGCTGGTGACTCTGCCGGGTATGCTCCTGGGCTGGCTGCTGCAGGCGGGATTTGTTGCGCTGCTAAAAGGTGTGCTGCCGGCCTGGCTGCCGGAGCCCGGGCTGATGCCAGTACTGGTGGGTGGTTCTACAGGCTTTATTACTCTGGTGGGTTTTGGTCTTGCCCCTCTGCTACGGCTGCAGCAGGTGTCGCCTTTAAGGGTCTTGCGTCGAGAACTGGTTCCGGCTCCCGTTTCTGCCTGGCTGGTATACGGCTTCTCTCTTGCCGCTATGGTTTTTCTGCTGTGGTACTACACCGGTGAGCTGATAATGACCCTGATTCTGGTGCTGGCCTCTGGAGTGGTGCTGACAGTAATCACTCTTGGGCTGCGAGGCATGCTGAAGCTGATGGATCGTATGAGCGGTAGTCGTATGCTCTCTTACCACTGGAGACTGGGGCTGAAACGGATCGTGCAGGAACGGGGCAGTTCATCAGCTCAACTGCTCGCCTTTACTCTGACCTTCCTGGCTATGGCCGTGGTGCTGGTGTTGCGTACCGATCTGCTGTCACGCTGGCAAAATGAGCTGCCGACACAAACGCCGAATTACTTCGCTATCAATATTCAGCCATCGGAATTAAAAGGCTACAGAGAGTTTCTGGAGCAGAATAATATTGATGCAACCGAGCTGTATCCAGTGATCCGTGGTCGTCTGGTTGAGGTTAATGGTGTTGCGGTGCGAGAAGCGGTATCCAAAGATGAGCGTGGTCATAATGCTCTGAATCGGGAGCTGAATCTGACCTGGTCTGAACAGTTGCCAAAGAGCAATACCCTGGTTCAGGGGGAGTGGTGGCCTGAGGGCAGTGACAAGGGCCTCTCTGTAGAGCAGGAGCTGGCGGAGCATCTGAAAATCAGGATAGGTGACCAGCTGACCTTTATGGTGAACGGGCGCTCCTTTACCCAGGAAGTCACCAGTATTCGCCAAGTGCAATGGGAGTCATTCCAGCCCAATTTCTATATGGTGATGCCTGAAGCTGCGATGCGGGATTTGCCTGCGACCTGGCTGAACAGTTTCTATCTGGAGCCTGAACGTAAGGTGGAACTGAATGAGCTGATTCGGCAATTCCCTTCAATCACTTTACTGGACCTGGATGCGGTGATTTCACAGGTGCGCAAAATGGTTGAACAGTCCTCTCTGGCAGTGGAAGCGATGCTGGGCGCACTGCTGTTGGCTGGTCTTCTGGTCATGGCGGCGGTCATTGAGTCCGGTATCGACCAGCGACTGCAGGAAGGGGCATTGATTCGTTCTCTCGGCGGAACACGCAGACAGTTGATGGTTATGCAGGCCGGTGAGTTTTTAATGTTTGGCGCTCTTGCTGGTTTTCTGGCCGCTGCAGGAACGGAACTGTGCAGCTACTGGCTGAATACAAGAGTATTTGAGCTGTCATGGCAACCCGTACTCTGGCTCTGGCTGGCTCTTCCCCTGACGGGAGCCCTGGTGCTGGGTATTTCTGGCTGGCTGGGGGTGCGCCGTGTTATCAGTCAGGCACCTACGGCGGCGCTGCAGGAGATTTGATTTAAAATCATTTTCAGGAAAGAGCCCTTTCCTCCTGCTATTTTTCCCCCTGCTATGTTGTTCGGCCATTGAATATGGTTGTTTTGCAGGGGGAATTCATGTCGCTCGTAAGATGCTTTTGTGTCGTTGGGTTGTTCCTTCTGATATTTCCATTTCTGGTTTTTGGAGGCTTTTCAGAAGCTCTGTTTATTGTCAATGAAGGCAGTTGTCATGGGCGTTGCAAAACAGCATGGCCAGGGATTGAAAGCCTGTTGAAGATGTCTGGGTTTGTGCCAGGGAAAGAGACCTCTGAGCCAGGAATGATTCCCTATACCGTTCATAAAACCACCGGGCCGGGTAATGCCAGTGATTTTGCTTGTGAATATTATCAAAAGTGGCATCAACAGAAGGAAAACGCCGATGAAAAGCTGCTGATTGCCGGGGTCGGTGGAGATGGCACCATCAGTGAAATGGTGCAAGAACTTGATGATAAACCCGATGTTGTTTTTGGAATAATCCCCAGTGGTTCAGGCAATGATATCGCCAGAAATATCGGTATCAGTAAGGGGCATATTATGGAAGCTATCCGGATATTAAAGGATGGTACCCCTGTGGCTTATGGTGCTTATAAAGTGTCTGCGTCCAGGCGAGTGTCGAGTGGTGGAGGGGCAGGTAAGCAAATCAAGCGATGGGCACTCGATGAGGTAGATTTTGGTGTTGGTGCCCGTGCCGGCTGGATGAAATATCTGCACGACACGAACCAGCCTGTCAGCAGGATGGTGAAGGGGTGGCCCAGATTCCTGATGTACCCAACGGCAACAATCGCGGCCTGTATATATGGTCATCCTGAGTCCCTGGAATTTGATATTGATGGGGTGGGTGAGTCCTCTGGGGGTTGGGTAAATATATTGATTGCGACATGCGGACCCTTTGCGGGTAATGGCGTGAAATTCAATCCGAAGCAAAAACCAGGCAATAGTGAAGGAACCCTGATTTACGGGTGTGGTCTGGGCCGCTTTCGGGAGTTTGCGAACCTCACTGCATTGTCGCTTGGGCTTCCCCCTTGTGACTTCCGGCGCATAGAGTTCTCAAAATTGCAGGTCAGGAAAAAGGAAGGATCTGAAGGGGAATCATCCGTTATGCAGATAGACGGCGAGCCGTTTTTCCTGGCACCGGCAACTATAGAGTGGCACCCGAAGGTGTTTACCTTTATGGGTAAAGCTGCTGTTCAGTGATGTGTACCGGGCAGCAACCGGTTACAATCAGGTTTTTTCCGCTCGTGATAAAAACCATGAAAGACTTGCAGATCGCCCCCAGTATTCTGTCCGCTGACTTTGCCCGCCTGGGTGAAGAAACTCAGGCCGTGCTGGATGCCGGTGCCGATATGATTCACTTTGACGTGATGGACAATCACTATGTGCCCAACCTGACATTTGGTCCCATGGTGTGTAAATCCCTGCGTAACTATGGCATTACCGCGCCTATCGATGTGCATCTGATGGTAAGCCCGGTGGATGGCCTGATTCAGTCTTTTCTGGAAGCGGGAGCCAGCTATATCACCTTCCATGCGGAAGCCAGCGAACATGTAGACCGCAGTCTGCAAATGATCCGTGATGGCGGTGCCAAGGCGGGCCTGGTGCTGAATCCGGCCACTACCCCTGACTGCCTTGGATATGTGATGGACCGACTGGATATGATTCTGCTGATGTCGGTCAACCCGGGGTTTGGCGGCCAGAAGTTTATTCCGTCCACCCTGGCCAAGGCCCGTGAGGTGCGCAAGATGATTGATGACAGCGGTCTGGATATTCGCCTGGAGATCGACGGTGGCGTGGGCGTACAGAATATCCGCGAGATCGCCGATGCCGGCGTGGATACCTTTGTTGCCGGTTCTGCCATCTACAATGCCGAGGACTACAAGACCGTGATTGATAGTATGCGGGCAGAGCTGATTCGCTGATACTGATAGATATTTTCCCTTTTCGCAGGGGGCATTTTCCCTGCGACCTGATATTCCCCCACGTTCATCGGTACGGTTTCCTCTTAACAAAAAAATCCCGAACAGGTTTACCAGGGAGAGAAAAATGGTGCTGCAGAATTTATTTGCGGGCAGTATGCCCCGGCTGATTATGTTTGACCTGGACGGTACCCTGGTGAACAGTGTACCCGACCTGGCTGTTGCCACAGACCAGATGCTTCAGTCCCTGGGTAAACCTGTAGCAGGTGCTGATAAAGTCCGGTTATGGATCGGCAATGGTGTTCCTGTGCTTATTCAGCGTGCCCTTGCTGACGCAGGGCTGGATACGGATTCGGACAATATTGTGTACCAGAAAGCCAGGGATATTTTTCACAAAACCTATGACCTGGCCTGCGGCCAGTACAGCGTACTTTATGCTGGCGTTGAAGAGGCTCTGCGAGGTTTAAAAGAGCAGGGCATTACCCTGGCTGTGGTCACCAATAAAAGTGAACGCTTTACCGGTTCATTATTAAAGCACCTGAACCTTGACGATTATTTTTCCATGGTTGTGTGTGGGGATACCCTGGAACAACGCAAGCCGGACCCTGAGCCATTGTTGCATATTATGAAGAATTTTCAGGTTGGCCCGGAGCAAACCCTGATGGTAGGGGATTCCCGCCATGATATTGCTGCGGCCCGGGCAGCGGGAGTGCTCTGTGCGGCGGTGCCTTATGGGTATAATCATGGTGAACCGATTCACGCATTTTCCCCTGATTTGCTTGTTGATTCCCTTACAGAGTTACTTTGCTAAGCGGGGTATACAAAAAAGAAGCCGGGATGAGCCCGGCTTCTAAGTACTATTAATCAATAATCATGAAGGTGTTACTGGCGAGGATAGAGTTTGGGGACAGCCTCCCGCATCTCATCGACTAAAGCTCCAAGTTGAGAATTTCTGGCACACTCCATCAGGAAATTCCAGGTGACATTTGGGCCGCCGTCGTTAATCCAGGCTCCTACAATAGCTTCCACCTGTTTCTCCATTCCGTCATATCGGTAATTTCGGGTAATTGTCTCGACTCGAACCCCATTATCATCATTCAGAAGAAATATACCAAAAGTGCTTATATTACTTGTCAGCCTGATAAAGATGCCCAGGTTTTTTCCGTATTCATCGGTTAAGTTTTTCATAAGCTGAATAGAGGGCCTTTGCTGGAAAGGAGATCCTGCTATCGGCTGTGAGATACTTGCCCTGTCTCTGATTTGAACAGCAAGGCTGCGTTCATCAACTTTATCGAGTGCTCGCGCAATATTCTCCCAGGTAGTAGGTTTTTTGGAGTTTCTGAGCCAGTAATCAACAGCATCTATCATGCATAGCTCTGAATTCAGCTGCCTCTGAGCCTCAATTTTATTCAACTGATCGTAAGGGACACCTAGATAGAGAGCAAAAGTCTTCCAGTTACTTACATTTTTTAGCCGTGCCAGAATGACAGACAGGTCGCTTAATTGTAATTCTCCAGAGCCTCGTTGAGGTCTATAAGGTTCGGCAGCCAGGGGTTGCCTGTAATGAGTAACAGGCTGAGGAAACCCCTGTTGGTAATCCATTGAAGATTCTTCGGTTTCTATTCTTCGTTTATGACCACTGCCAGAGGCAGTTGTTGCACTTTCTGTATATGTTCTTGCATAGAGGTTCATTAATTCAGGAGGTAGAAACTGGCTGCGCCGAAGAAGTACCTGAACCAGGGCTTCCACTTTCATGTGCTCCTGCAAGTCTTTGGCAGTGGCTCGACTGAAGGCTTGTCTGTAAGCCTGTTCGGGAGGAGCCATTGCAAACTGATCAAGATCTCTAAGCTGCTGCTGAGAGAACTGCCCCATATCTTCAGGTATGATTACAGGGTTTTTGAGAGAGAATACTGCAACTGCAACTTCAAGGTGAGGATTGGAAACACCAGCTTTTTCCAGTTTGCCTATTAATTCAAGATATTTACTGGCTTTTATTTTTGAGGCAGAAACTGGCTGCTTTTTATTTGAACTGTTAATGTTTGCGGCAATAACTTCAGCCAGACCTTCTGGGTTTGAGAAACGGATTTTGTTCATTCCTCCAAGTTCAGCCAGAGCATTCTCTGCCGCACGATATTGGGCTTTCGTGTTCATTCGTTGAGGTTTGAGATTTAACTGATTTAAAATCTGATAGAGGAATGACCAGAGATCTTCATCTTCCTGATTAATTCTTTGTGCAACGTATCTCAAAGATTCCATATTGGGGTTAGGCAGCTCTTTCTCCTGCATAACCCGCCCTTGTTGAATAAGCAGCAAAGGAATCAGGCTGTCAGTATGATTTCCTAATGAATTAAAACCATGGCTGGAAGTCAATATTCTGTGAAACTCTTTCAGCTGACTTTGAAGACTTGAGAATGGGCTGTCCTCATTATACAGGGTAAATACGGGTACCATACTGAGAAGATTAAACCCTGTTGCTGTGGTTGTAAGATCAACCAGACTGGCGATGTTCAGGCTGGCAAGGGCAAGAATGGTCTCCCTGTTCATTCTGCCTGTTATCTGCTGACCTATTGGGTCCAGCCCATGGAAAACATCGCTGCAGGCACCTATAAGATCGTTTATTTCCTTTTGACGTTCTGAATATTCTTCGAGGTATTTCGGGTCAGCCAGAGTTTCTTCAGTTTCTGGAAGTTGATATGGCTTTTTGGTTTTACGGATTGCCCTGGAGGTTTTTTTCCCTGGCACTGTGTTTGTAGCCAGTAACACTGCGGGGGTCGCGGCCGACAGCCCTGTGTGGGCATGATAGTGCTGGTGCTGGTGTACTACGGTTCTATCTCCCCCCCGGGCACGTTTATGTTGGCGGAAGGGATGTGCCGATGAGTTAGTATCCATACCCTCGCTATCATCGTCACTTTCACCAGAACTTTCGCTCTCGTCAGGCTGCGCTGAATGTCTGGAGTAACTGGATGATGAAGGACTCAGGGTGGGAATTTCACCATCTTCTTCGTTACCTGAGTCCGAGCTGGACTCCATGGGTTCCGCGCTCGCTGAGTCACTCCGGGAGAGCGCCGTTGCCCACATAATGCTCCAGTCAATCCTGTTGCTTTTATCATGTTTTGGCAGGTGTTTTTTAACCTTTTCGATAAACTGGCTGCTGTTTCGAGCTATCAGAGCTTTCATGACCACCTGTTGACGCTCATCACTGAGCTGGGAAATCAGATAAGCCGTGTTATTTTCGTCCAGATCATTAATAGCGTATTCAAGCACTCCCGCCATGTGAGGGTTATCTGAGAGCACTTCATAAGAATCCCATTGTTGAATCAGTTTACTGGCAGACTGAAGATTGCTCTTTTTGGGCGGCATGGCCTGCACGCTCGATATTTCTGACAAGCATAAAGACATTATCAAAATAAAAAACTTCCACCGGAAAAGTGGAAGTTTTGAAGGCTTATTCATATCAATCACCTTAAAGCGCTGAACAATGTAAAAAGTGTTTTCCTGTCGTTAGTCTTTCTTTGTACAACCTTTGTACAACGAACGAGTGGTCCGTTCCTGAAAAAGCCCATGAAGGGTAGCAGGTTTGGCTGAAAGCGAGTCTTCAATAATCAGGGAGAAAGGTTCAGAGCCTTGATAAAGCAGATAGTGGTGCCAGCTTATGAAGAATGGGCAGTGTTTTAATATAGGAGATAGCTTGAGAAGAGAAAGAAAAATTCCTCATTTGAGGAGTTTTTGCCAGGGAAACAAAAGGTAAAACCAGTCAGCCGGCGCCAGGCGAAGAATTGTGAGCGGCATTATTGCTCTTCACTTTCACTATAGAGTGTGAGGAATTCACCCAGATCATGCTTTTCTGAAACTGGTAACACAGTAATTCTTTATTTTTAACCAGACGGTAGTGATTGTGTATTAATTCGGACGGTGTATTTCACCCCATTCTTCAAAATTACCGTTAATGTACCCGGGCCTCTTGGAACCAGTCGAATATTATTAAAGCCCAGTATACCCATCTCTGTATTATTTCCTTCGTACTCAAGGAATACCTGTCTGATTTTATCCACACTCAGAGATGTCGAAAAAACCAGCACATACTCTTTGCCAGGCTCCAGCCGTATATGGCTGTTCGCCTTCTTCAGCGTTATAACCCTTCCTGACCCGGCTGCCTGGGTATGAAACGACCATGTACGCACATAAGACTGACCATTAACTGTATACTCGAGATGGGCATGATAACGTTCCCCCCACTCAAGTGGCTCCCGGGGAAACCAGGCAAAACTGTACTCGTTAAAAATGCTGTTCTGGCTGTCCGATAATTTATCCCGCCGAGGCAACAGCTCTGTTTCACGGTGACGATTATTTGTGAGGGTGAAACGGGTAATACGAATCCCTTTATTCTTATAACGATGGGGATTGAAGTGAACGGAAACCGGCTGACCTGTCAAAGACATCCCCGGCCATGGGTCGGGGTATTCATCATTAATATAAACAGGCAGAACACCATCCTGGCCTTCCCAGGGGTAGATCACCAGGTCAGGCCCCTGGCGTTCCAGCAGGGTAGAAGTCTGCTCGTAGTCTGTACGGCTGACAGTGAAATCCGTGTCGGCGCACATACCCGCCACGCCCCACCAGCGTGTTGTTCCCTGGCATAGTTCACGGAGCCGCGAACTGCCCATCAGAAAGCTGAAATAGTGTGGCTTTTCCCGGTCCTGCTCCAGGGGAGGACCAACAGCCAGGGCCATACCGATTTCATCCGCGTCAAAGCGCAGAAAATTGATCCGATGGTAAATAGCACCCAGCAGCCCCTCCGCAGAACCAGCCCAGTCCTCCTGGCCGTAAGACAGATTTTCTGCCACCAGCCGGGCAGGATAACCTGCGTGAACAGCCCGGTCTACCCAGGTTCTGCCGGTAAACAGCTCTTTGCCTTCCTTTTCATAGTGACCGGAATCCAGATGCCGGGCCATATAATGGGCATGGGCTTCTGCTGCCCTGATAAGCTGTTCCTGCAAGGTAAAAGCTTTCAGGCCATTCTCAAGGCGGGCCTTATTGATCAGGTCCAGGCCAGGATTTGCCTGGACCATTCCAGCAATAAAAAAGAAGATCAGTAATAAATAAAAGCGAATTGTTTGGAACACCTGTTTGGAACACCCTGTCACCGGAAATCATCAATCTAACGGTAGAATATAGACAAATCCCGGTGTGTGAGTTCCAAAAACAGCTCAAAAAAAAGTTCCAGAGGCTATACAGAATTGTTATTTTTCCGAACCTGGGGGCATGGGAAACGGAGTCACCTTGTCAGCACTGGCTGCGGAAACCTTACCCGTACCTTCCTTCTCCACTTCATCAATGCGGATAATCGCCTGCATGGGAATATAACTTCTCTTTACCCCATCAAAGGTGCTTTTCAGTTTTTCTTCCGAAGGGTCCACAAGCAGGCTGGAACGCTCGCCGAAGAGGTACTCTTCCACTTCAACAAAGCCATACATATCGCTCTGGTACACATTGCGGACAAACACTTCAAAGACTTCGCCCTGATTGTGGAAAATGACCCGAAAGGTTTTCTTGGCTGACATATGGTACTGATCAATCCATCAGAAAATATTAATCCCGACATCATACCATTCCCGATCTTCAGAAACCCCATTCGACCGGTCATTTCCCGCATCAGGAGGATGCCACCAATGTCATGTCATAAATGCGAAATTACAATTCTGTCGTCTCTTCAACCTCAGATGCCCCGTCCTCCCCTGAGGAATCACCGACCCCCAATTGCTTTAGCTCTTGTTGTAACTCTGTCATTTCTTCAATTAGGCCAGATTCTGCCAGGGAAAACTCAACCACCAGCTCCGCTGGCAATGCCTTTCTGGCTTTATTCACTTCCCAAATGCCTCCACCGCTTACTAAGCGCTCTTCTGGTTTAGACTTTGGAATGCTGGTTTTCATATTTATGGCATAGTCAGACTTTCCTTTTCCCATTCCAACTCTGTGGATTTTTATATCCTTTAGTGTTCTGTTTTTTACATCAAGGGTAACAATTCCCGAAAACATTCCATCTTCCAACATAAAGGCAGGAGAAATTAATTCAACTTCTCCATTTCTTCCAGAGTCTGGCTGATTAACATCAACCCCATCAGGGAACAGCAAACTGGTTTTTCCCACTTGCCAGACAACTTTTGTATTCGAATCTGTGGTTATTATTTTGTTTACTATCGGAGTCAGCGTTAAACTCATCCTGTCTTTAAGTATTCCTATAACGCTGAGGCAATGTTTAATAGTACTCATTGGTACCTGCTGTTCATCTTGCCCTGAAGACAATGCACTTCCAGATACAAACTGCCTCCAGATCTGCCCGGCAAAAGTGACGGTGAGCATATATGATCCAGGTAATGATATATTTTTTACCTCACTTCCATCATCTTCGAGAACGTTCAGCGTAAGGAATTCTTGCGTTTGAGCAAGTTCAAAGAATTTCCGGTTGCCAACCAGGCCGTTTATGACCGGGCTGGTCAGCAATGACTGACGGTTATGCCTTGGAAGATACCCGATATAATTACTGACATTCTCAATAACCCAGCTCAACTCCACTTCACCGGAACGGCCAATACGATTAGTGGAAACCTGACCAATCCCGGACAGAGGAACGACAGATAACTCATCAAAATCAGCGAGCTGGTGTACAACGGGAGTACCCGCTTCCCACGATCCAATCTTATTTTCGGTAATAGTGGGGAAGAACTCAATTTCCTTCCGACCTTTTTTGGTGGTTCGCAGATAAAGCATGAGAGCAGGTGGAGTCTGTCGTGAGAATTTCTCTGAATGAATTTTCAACAATGCCTCAGCGGTGGAGGTTTTCGCTGCAGAAAAATAGACCCGACGGTGGCCAAACGCCATATGTCCGGATTTATAATCTTCATCTGTAGTCATAGTTCCGGGTCTCCATACCCATCGGTCATTCTCTGGAGGCACAACATCAGTAAATGGCGTTAACTCCGACCTGGAAAGCACTTCTTTCCTGCCACCGTTTTTCTGCAGTTGCCCCCCGGTGGTTGATAATAACAGGGCATCAGAGCTCGCCCCTTCTGTGACTGATTGTGATTGGATGCTCTTTTGTTCCAGAGGTTCGGGCACTGCTTTACCTTTCACCATCTCTGCCTGTCTGGGCTCTTTCCCCAGAGTCAAAGCCAGTTGAGCGGATGTTCGTTTTTTCCCTAACATTTTCCTGTTAACAACAGCACTGCTGCGTACCCCTGTATCAGGTTTCAGGGTCGACAGGTTATTTACATCAATAGTACCGCGCCCTGCCAGAGAAGCTTTCCAACGTTTAACAGAAAGCTCTGATTGTCCCTTTGAAAGGGCAAACGTTAAATCGGACAGTTCCTGGCTCTGTGTATCTACAGTAACCTTGCCATTAAACCTTCTTCCATGAATATTGAAGGGCCAGGAGTACAACACTTGCAAAGGAGCAGCTCCGGGTTGGTTTACACCGGCAGGAAATAGCCACTCAGATGGACCTATTTCCCATTCCGCTTTACCAGTTTCCAGGTTAACGCCTGGAGAAACAGGAAACAGGGTAACAGTTAACCTGTCGTTATCACTCCCTTTTTTCATAATGTCCAGCAGGGTTAACTTATTGATAACATCAGCCTGAGGTTCTGAATTTTCCAAAAAGGGCTGATAGAAGAATTGCCATTTATTCTCTCCATAGCTGACAACAACAGAGTATGAGTTCTTTATATTCAGAGTATCGGTATCAAGAACATCCCCTGTCATATCCAGCTTAATCCAGTCCCCTGCTTTTTTTAATCTGAGAAAAGCCCCCTGTGGATTATTTCTGGAGCTCGTATTGAATCTGGGACTCTCCATTAGCAGGAATTCATCTGGAGAATCATTTAATATTGTGTTCAGAAAATACTGACTGGCATGTTCAACAGTCCATATTATCTGTTGCTCGCCTTTCCCCTGGGACTCAAACCGTACTCTTCCTTTTCCGGTCATCGGCAGAATCATCATTGACCTGTTAGGCACCGGGAAGGACAGCACCTCTCCTTTATTAAGCCAGCCTTGCAGTTTATCTCCACCCACTCTCAACAGAAGCGGTATTTGCCCATTACCCGAATCTTTTTCTGTCCCTCCCAAAGTCAACAGAAGGTGCAAATGCCTGACTTTGGAAACATCCGGGGCCTGGGATAGATCGGGTATGAATTGCAGATGAGCTAACTCCGGGTTATTGCCATCTGGTGTCAACTTCATGGAAAAGCGAATATTCTGGTGTTCAATGATGCCACTTGTTCTGATCTTTCTCTTTTCCACTCCCGTATTATCAATTAACCAGTACCAGGCACCTCTGTCCTGAAACATCTCACTGTTTTGCACAGCCTCAGGTATAGGATAACTGGCCATTTTCTGGGACCAGTGCATTATGGGCCTGAGATTATCTACAGTATCTTCAGAAAAACCAGAGAATGGCTCTTCTCCACTATAACAATATGGACACTCTATAAAGGATGACTCACCGGCAGAACCTGCTTTGGTACCATCAGCAAAATTGCCACAACGATTTTTACAGGCCAGAACAGGTGTTGGGTGATGAGGGTATAGCGGCAGCTTACCTCCGGAGCGGAACCTGCTCCTTATTAATGAAGGGGAAAAAAGGTTATCTCTGAAAAACCGGGAGGCTGTAACTTCCTTATGTTCAGGATCTTTTTCTCCACTGTACTGGCAATCAAAAAGTAAATGCCCGCCAGCGTCACGGACTGCGATCGGTTTATTACAGGCGGGGCATTTTATTAATGAAGAATGCGCATCCGCATGCAACCCCTGATTGCCTTGAAGATAATTATTACCACACTCTGTGCATGGCTGTGTTGATTTGAACGGGCACTCTTTTTCATGATCGCTGTAATTCCTGTAAACGCCCGACCATCGGCAATTATCACCAGAACACTTTACTTTCTCGGCGTGAAGCAATGGGTTGAATTTATTAAGTAATTTACGTAAATGTGCTGGAGTTTCCAGGCTATTCCGGTACAAACGATACCTTTGCATCCCCGCAAAGGACTCGATTTCATGCATTTTTTCCTTATCACAGCTTTGACATGTAACCAGTTCCTTCCCAAGCACTTCTCCACACTTGCTGAGGCCATGGGTGACCCGGTATGAATCCAGGCATTGTTCACACAGCCAATGGTGTTTTCCACACCCTATAAGGTAAGGCTTCAGAGCATAGTTATTACAGTGAACGCATTTAAGATCTTCATTAGGATGCAGAAACGTCAGATTATAATTCCTGTCAATTCCAGCCTGCAGATATGGGCTGAACAAAGACAGGATTACAACGCTAATCAAACAAACATGCTTCATGCGTACCCCCTGAACCAAAGCAGGAGGAGTATAGAACGTGTCTGGGAATGCAACTCTTTAATTGAGAGGTTATTCCGGGTAGCCGGTAATATCCCGGATTTTCCGGTAAAGAGGCTGCAGCTGTTTATACATTTTCAGGTATACCTCGGAATAGAGGCGTTCATATAAGCGCGCATTATCAGGATCAGGCTCAAATGTTTTACCCGGGCGGGTCATAGCTGCAATAGCAGTCCCATAGTCAGGGTAATACCCCAGCCCGACAGCAGCGTTAATGGCCGCGCCAAGCCCGGATGTTTCTGTTGTATGGGGACGTGTAACCGGAAGGTTGAAAATATCAGCCGTCAGTTGCAAAGCGCCATCGCTCTGGGAACCACCTCCGGAAACCATAAGTTTCTGCAGTTTTATCCGCCCTTTCTTTTCCAGTTTCTCTTTCCCTTCCCGCAGGGCGTAGGCCAGCCCCTCAACAATGGCCCGGTATACATAGGCACGATCGTGCACATCACCAAACCCAATAATGCCGCCTTTCGCTTCCTGATTTTTTAAACCAGGCGACCAGTAGGGTTGCAGCATCAATCCCATGGAGCCGGCCGGTGCCTGATCCAGAAGATCTTCAAACAACGCTTCCGGAACCATGCCCCTTTGTGCCGCAAGGGTTTGTTCATGGTGACCAAACTGATTTTTAAACCAGCTCACCATCCAGTAACCCCGGAACACCATAAACTCACTGTTCCAGCTGTCGGGTACTGCCGCAGGCCAGGGGGGCATAAACATCTGGGGTTCCCGGAACTTATCGTGAACCACATTAATCGTGGCTGTCGTGCCATAACTCAGGCTGGCCGTATTGTCTCCGTAGCAGCCGGAACCAATCACTTCACAGGCTTTATCCGCCCCTGCGGCAATAACCGGCAGTCCTTCAGGAATACCCGTAGCTCTGGCTGCTTCCGGGGTAATTAAGCCCAATGTCCCTCCCGGCTTCACAAGCTCGGATAACTGTTCCCGCCTGATGCAGGTCGCCCTCCACATCCAGTCCCAGGCTGGAGCCCAGTCGAGCCTGCGGTAATTAAATGGCAGATAGCCAACGGTACCACCAACGGAATCTTTGTATTCATCTGTCAACTTGAAAGTGTGCCAACCGGAAAGCAGAAGAAAGTGCCGGGTTCTGGCCCATACCTCCGGTTCATTCTGGGCAATCCAGCGGGAATAGCTTTTACTGCGGAAATAGTTGGCCAGCCCTTTCATTCCGGATATGGAAATCAGCGGCTGCCAGAAACCGCCAAAGGATTCATCGGTATTGGCCCTGCGCTGGTCCAGCCAGATAACAGCGGGGCGCACAGCCTGCCCATGCTCATCCACGCAGACATAAGTTCCGCGCTGAGTGGTGAGAGTCACGCCTTTCACGCGCTGTCTGATACCCGGTTCTTCAGCCTCGGCCTTTTCCCACAGTTTCTCACAGGCACAGCAAAGGGAAGTCCAGTAATACTCCGGGTCCTGTTCCGCCCAGCCGGGGTGACGGGAGAAATAAGGCTCAAGTTCAATCTTGCTGCTGCAGACCACATGCCCCCGCAAATCAAACAACAGTGCCCGAACACTTTGGGTGCCGTTATCAATGGCGAGAATAAGATCCTTATTTTTATTATTTGGCATTTTTATACTCCGACTGCAATAGCTTCAGAGGGCTACTCAAAGAGCCCTACAGAAAGTATCTGCGAAGGCTTCAGGGAGTCCCATCTGCCAGACTGTATGCCTGTTTCCAGAGAGTCATATAACGCTCGCGCTCGTTCTGCCAACGCTGCCCGTCCCACCCGAGTTCTTCAGAAACCAGTGTTTCGACACGATCCAGGTAAACCTTCGCCCCTTCCGGAAGCAGGTTACCAACACGGGTACGGCGCAGCAGAAGATCATCCAGATGCTCAACCTGCTCTTCAGCAACAGCCCAGCGCAGTTCCAGCCAGAGGAACTCGGTTGTTCCCACTTTCTGAAAATCATGATCTGCGGCTTTTTCCAGAACAGTTTTCAGCCGACTGCCAAACCGCCCCTGCAGACGCTGTTTCTGGCCCGTTTCCAGCGCAAGAAAGCGTGGGTCAGAAATATCACTCTCTTCAACCGAGCTGAATAAGGTAGCTTCACCCGGGACGTTCAGCAGGGAATTTTCCGGCAAATGACGGGCAGCTTTATTCAGTGCCTCCCGGGCAATCAAACGGAATGTGGTCAGCTTGCCACCACAGACAGTAATCAGCCCCTGGTTATCCCAGATGGCATGCTCACGATTCTCTTTGGAAGGATTGATGTCACGGCCACTGCTGATCACCGGCCTGACCCCGGACCATGTGGACACCACATCGCTGCGCTGAATATGGCCGGAAGGGAATTCACTGTTAGTGGCTTTGAGCAGATATTCAATCTCCTGCTCACTGATGACCGGATCATCATCCAGGCCTTCGGTGTGGTCGAGGTCTGTGGTGCCAACCACGGTACTGCCTTCCCAGGGGAACACAAAGACCGGACGGCCATCGTCGGGGTGCATAAAACAGCAGGCCTGGGCTACAGGCAGCCGCCATTGGGGAAGAACCAGATGGCTGCCCCTGAGAGGCCGAACTACAGCTTTTTCTCCGGTCTGTTGACGCAGGGTATCTGTCCAGGCACCTGTGGCATTGATAACAACTTTCGCTTTCAGCTCAAAACGTTCCCCCGTGAGTGCATCCTCAACACGGGCACCACACACCTTGTCATTGTCTTTTATCAGCTCTTTAACCTGACAATAGTTCAGCATTTCACCGCCATCCAGACGGGCTTCATCAAGGATGCGGAGTACAAGTCTCGCGTCGTCAACAATACCATCAAAAAACAGTGTTGCCCCCTGCAAACCAGGCTGACGCAGGCCAGGAATATAGCGGGTATCCACTTCAAACTTGTGACTGAATCTGTGGGCACGCTTTCCGGACAGGAAGTCATAAAACTTCAACAAAACTCCGAAAATAAAAGGCCCAGGAAACTTACCCTTATAATGGGGCATGGCAAAACTGCCCGGTTTCACCAGCCCCGGGGCTTCCCTGAGCAGACGTTCACGCTCGTGTACACATTCACGGGTAACCCGTATCTGACCCTGGGAGATATATCTCAAACCGCCATGGACCATTTTGGACGAACGGCTGGATGTTCCCCAGGCAAAATCTCTCTGTTCCAGCAGCAGCACCCGCAGGTCGCTGCGAGCTGCTTCCCGAAGAATGCCCGCTCCGGTAATACCACCTCCGACAACGATAATATCCCATTGTTGGTTTTGAATACCGGACAGTCGACTCATACTTCCCGCTCCGGCACGCCTGTGGATACAGTTTCGTGTCCCTGTTCTGTTTCAGGGTTTTGCCCGCTTTTGCTGGAAGCTTCATCTCTGGTTGAATCAAAGAGAGCACCGGGGTTCATACGCTGATCCGGATCAAAGCACTGCCCAAGGCTACGCAGAGCGGCCATGCCCAGGGGACCTTTTTCAAAAGGCATATAAGGGGCGTGATCCCGGCCAACACCATGCTGGTGACTGATGGTACCGCCATGTTTTACAACAGCCATGGACGCGGCATGCTTGAGTTTTTTCCAGCGTGCCAGGGTCTCTTCATGGGTTTTGCCAAAGCGGAACAGGTAGGAGGTATAAATGCTTGAGCCTTGTGTATACACGTGGGAAATATGGGTAAAGGCATGCACCTTCTCACCTTCATCCACCAGCGCGCCTTTCAGAGCATTTTCAATATCCCCCATAGCGGCATCCACTTTGCTCCAGTTTACGCTGGTTTCCAAAGTGTCCACGGCATAACCGTGCTGCCAGAAGTTCTCCCGCAGGTAGGGATACCGGAACCGCCCTACTTCCCAGAGACGCCCGGCCTTTGGCCCTATTCCGGTCATCCCCACGCCCTTGTACTGGCGCAACAGCCTGCGTACCTGTTTCCGGGCGGCTTTTACCTGGGCTTTGGTACCAGTTATGCCAAAAGTCACCATGCTCTTGCCTTCGCCCACGCCCCGGAAGTTCAGGTAACGCTCTATCCAGCCAACAGTGCCATCATGGCCGGCAAGCTTAAGCTGGCTCCAAGTCTCCACGGGGTTGGAGACCCGCATCATTGAAAGCTGGATTTTCTGCTGGGTAGACTCACGGGCAAAACAGAAAGCGTTTTCCCAATCGGGGAAGAACACCACAATAAAGTCTTCCCTTTCAGGGGCGCGGGTCACCCGCACCTTCACTTCTGAAATAATGCCAAAGCGCCCTTCCGACCCCAGAATCATCTCCCGCAGATCAGGCCCGGCGGAGGAGGCCGGAATGGGTGGAATCTCCATGGTGCCATCACAGGTTTCCAAACGACCACCGGCAAACATCTGCTCAATGCGCCCGTACCGGAGGGACTGCTGTCCGCTGGAACGGCTGGCAACCCAGCCACCGATAGTGGAAAGCTCAAAAGACTGGGGGAAGTGTCCAAGCATATAGCCCCTGGCGGCCAGCTGGGCCTCTACCATTGGGCCAGGTGTTCCCGGGCCAAAGGTAGCAATCTGGCTCTCTTCATCCAGGTTAAGCATCCGGGTCATGCGTTCAAGACTGACAGTTAAAACAGGTTTGCTCTGTTTTGGCGGAGTAATATGCCCGGCAACACTTGTACCCCCGCCATAGGGAACAACAATCACATCCTGTTCTTTGGCGAAGCTCATTAGCTCCCGTATCTCTTCCGGGGTTTCCGGACAGGCAACGCCATCCGGAAAAGTACCAAACTGCCCGCTTTTCATGGCCACCCAGTCTGGGAAAGACTGGCCACGGGCGTGACGTATGCGGATTTCAGGGGTTTTATCAATAAGAGGATGATCTGGAAGGCGTGATTCAGGAACAGCGGCACACACCTCTTCCAGAGTGGCCTGAGGTAACTTATTGCCATCACCCACCACACCTTTCAGAAAGCCCAGGGCGGTTTCCGTCAGATGTGGTTTTTCAGTACTCTCCTGGCCCCAGCTATTCCAGTAACGCATAAATAACTCCGCAGTTTTATAACCCGGCCACCAGCAGACTGCACCCGTGCCGAAGGTTTTGTTTATTCTGCGGAGCATTCTAGCGAAAACTGCTCAACTGTCACTGACAGCCAGTAAATTTCGGCAGTCATTTTCGGCCATATAAATCTTTTAGCCGTAACCTGTTTATGTCCTGGAAGCGTCTTTTACTTACCGGGAGCGTATCTGGTACAGACCTTCAGTGACAGCGACAGTGACACCCTCACTGTTTTTCAGCTCACCGGTCAAAGTAAAATCGGCCTTGCCATTTTGTTCCGCCCGGGATGAGATTTCGGCAACTTCCTCTTCAGAAAGGGTGATTTCAAAGACAATATCCCCCATCGCAGGCTTCACATATTTGATCGTCATGCCTTTTAATATCGGGTAAAAGCGACCGCTGTCGAAAGAGGCGAAAGCCAAAACCCCACCGGGAATCTCCGCCAGAGTAAACAACGCCCCCGCGTACATGGTTCCAATATGGTTTTCATTTCCTGCTGTTGGCATCTGGCACTTCACATAACCGAGGCGGGCTTCAATAAGTTTCAGTCCGGCTCTGCGGACAAAATCAATTTTTTCTTCCGCAAACTGTTTCAACAAATGCTCTGGCACACCCTGGGCAGAAGAGCTTTTTTCCGATACTGACATACCTGACCTCTTATTCTTGTGCCTTACTGTGACACCATCGTGTACTTCATTGATAAACGACTTATATCAAGACACAAACCCCGGAAAATTCAACTGATAGAAAACATCAATTTTTATGGCAGGTTCTTTATTCAACCATTATTCAACCATGACAGCCTGCCTGATTACCGGATAACTATACTGTCCCTGTGAATAGCAACAGCAGGGACGCAGTATGAAAACAGTCAAAGTTTTATCCGGGTTTTTCCCATTAGCATTAGTCTGTGTATTTTTCGCCGGATTGCTGTCACCATCACAGTCCCAGGCCTGTGACAGAGGGCGTCATGGATGCGGCCACCCTCCAGACGGGTCAGATGACCGCCACAAACGCCCACCTCCTCCTCCCTGTTATATTCCCGATAACCGGTACTTCCTGTCAGGCATCCTTGGTGACGATGACCAGTACAAAGTCACACTCTGGATGGTTAAGGGTGTACCGATTCTGCGTATCACCTCGGGAACAAAAGTCTATCTTGCCGCTGATATCAGGACCCCCCAAAAGCAGCACAGGCGAGGAAAAAGAGGCCACTCTCCTCACCCCCCTCACAAATCACACGGCCCACATGGCCACCACACAAAGGGCAAGTCCTGCACCCACAGCGAACTCTCATACAGCTGGACAACAGCTGATTCTGTTCCCAAAGGCATTGGGGGCAGGATTCACTTCAAATGGGATAACAACCGGTTGAACGGCGAGATCAAACTGACAGGCGACACACCGTTATTAAACGACAATACAGTTATTCTCGACCCTACCCAGTAACCTTCACTTTTACACAGCCTGACTTGTCAGGCTGTGTCTTTTATTATCATTTTCCGTAACAGGTTTTATAACTCTCTCCCTGCTTGTAATCAGGACAACGGTAGTGGGCAGAGTCATTCTACTGACCCATGAAAAACTGCCAAAGCCAAAGACCTCAATGAAACCATCTTAAGCTAAACTTCCGGTTCCTTATCTATCGTTCTAAAATAATGGCGCTGTTTTTATGAAACTGACACCAACAGGCACATCTGGTTTTCTCGCCGGATGCCTGCTTTTCTCTTCTTGCTCTTTTGGCAGCGACTTGGCTGATCCTGCCAAAGAAAAGGCACCTTATCCTTACAAATTGACTCTGCAGTTATATGTTGAAAAAGGGCAATACTCTGATTATGAACTCACAGATATCCATAACGGCACTTATACCAGTATTATTTCTGTGAATGGGCATCATTGTGACGGCTCAAGCACCTGCCTGAAGAATAGCGTGATTGATATCCCGACAGGTCAAACCACAGAGATTGTTTTCAATGCATCAGGCCATGATAAAAATATCCTTGCCAACGATGTCACTTTTTCTTTGGTTCCAAAAGGTTTTGATAAAATATGCCCCCAGCCTCAAGTCTGCCAGGTCGCTAAAAACGCTTGTATACACGGGGTTAAAACCTTTAAATATAATAATAAATTACTATACTGCGGAAATGTTCTGAATGACTGCCAAAGAGTCTTGAGTGACTGCATGCAGAAACATTCTTACCTTATCGACCTTTACTACGATCGTATCATCAACACACATTATGGTTTGCTGCATCAAGTGACATTGGAAATAACAGGGGCTGGGCAAGGTGAAGTTTTCATAGATTATAACCCCGGTTCAGACAGCACAGGAGATCTGTCTATCTCGCTGCATTGCGATAAAAACAACCACTGCAGTGGCAAGGAAGAGTGAGGCAATAAAGAGTGAGTCGACAGGTCGCAGCCCTTGCGTGAAGGGCAGCGCAAAGCCACACACAAGCTTCCGTCAAAACCCGGCTATGCACTCGGCGGAGCGACGATTATAATGCGTTCATTTCGTGTGCAGGCCAAAAGTTAGCAAACACTGACAAACCGCCTCACCAGCACAGATCACAGGTGACAACGACAGCGCATGGCTACAAAGAAGCTTTTTATCAAGACCCACGGCTGCCAGATGAACGAGTACGATTCTGCCCGTATGGCAGACCTGCTCGGGGAAACCCACGAACTGGAACTGACGGATACCCCTGAGGAAGCCGATGTCCTGCTGGTTAATACCTGCTCCGTGCGGGAAAAGGCCCAGGAAAAACTGTTCCACCAGCTTGGTCGCTGGAAAAAGCTTAAGGAAGAAAACCCCGATCTGATAATTGGCGTAGGCGGCTGCGTAGCCAGTCAGGAAGGTGAGGCAATCCGCAAGCGTGCTGGCCATGTAGATATGGTTTTCGGCCCCCAGACCCTGCACAGAATCCCGGAAATGATCGACGCCACCAAGGCCAGCGGCATTCCGATGGTGGATGTCACCTTCCCTGAAATCGAGAAATTCGACAACCTGCCCGAACCCAGTGTGGACGGTCCCACGGCGTTTGTTTCCATCATGGAAGGCTGCAGCAAGTACTGCACTTTCTGCATTGTGCCTTACACCCGAGGTGAAGAGGTCAGCCGGCCTTTTGATGATGTGCTGGCGGAATGTATTGGCCTGGCTGAACAGGGTGTACGGGAAATCAATCTGCTGGGCCAGAACGTAAATGCTTACCAGGGCGCCCGGGATGAAGGTGGTACTGCTGATCTGGCAGAGCTGATTACTTTTGTGGCCGCCATAGACGGCATTGACCGTATTCGCTTTACCACATCCCACCCCATGGAGTTCTCGGACAGCCTGATCAACGTCTATGGCGATGTACCTGAGCTGGTCAGCCACCTGCACCTGCCGGTACAGAGCGGCTCTGATAAGATTCTTGCGGCCATGAAGCGTGACCATACCGCTGAAGAGTATCTTGAGAAGGTGCATCGTCTGAAAGCGATTCGCCCTGAGCTGAAAATGTCTTCTGACTTTATCGTCGGCTTCCCCGGTGAAACCGACCAGAATTTTGAAGACACCATGAACCTGATTGCCGAAGTGGGCTTCGATGCCTCCTTCAGCTTTATCTACAGCAAGCGTCCCGGAACGCCCGCTGTTGATTACCCGGATGATGTTACTGAAGAAACCAAGAAGCAGCGCCTGAAAATCCTGCAGACCCGTATTGAACAGCAGGTTATGCAAATCAGCCGTCGTCTGGTTAGTTCTACCCAGCGCATTCTGGTGACCGGCTATTCCAGGAAAGACCCGGGTCAGCTTCAAGGGCGTACTGAATGTAACCGGGTAGTGAACTTTCGCTGTGCTGATCCGCGGCTGATCGGTCACTTTGCCGATGTCACCATTGGTGAAGCCCTTCCCCACAGCCTGCGGGGTGAACTTGTCTCCTCAGAACTCAGTGATAACTGGAACCACAAGGCTGCCGGTTAACAAGTAAAACTGTATTAACTGAAGTTACCCCGCTATGAACACTCGTAGCGGGGTAACTTCAGTTTCAAACCATACTTTTGAAGAGCATGCTTTTGAAAACATGCTTTTGAAGAGCATGCTTCTGCAACAAACGCCCCTATGTCACCAGTTCCTTACGGGTAAACATCAGGTAGAGCACGGGCACAACAAACAGCGTCAGCAGAGTTGAGACAACCAACCCGCCAATAATACTCCAGCCCATAGGAGACCACATGGAGGAGCCGCTCATGGTCAACGGCAGCAGTCCACCAATGGTGGTCAGGGTTGTCAGAATAATGGGCAGCAGGCGGGTAATCGCCGACTCCATGACAGCCTCTTTCAAGGTACGACCGTTTTGACGCAGATGGTTAGAATAATCCACAAGAATAATGGAGTTATTCACCACAATCCCCACCAGTGATGTTAATCCCACCAGTGCGGTAAAGGAGAAGCTGTATCCAGTAAAGAGCAGAGCCAGAACAGATCCCGTCATGGCAAAGGGAATCGCAGCGAAAATAATGGCCGGCTGAGTGAATGAACGGAACTGCAGCACCAGCACAGCAAAGATGCCCATAAGCGCCACCAGGATCACCTGTCCCATACCTCCAAAGGATTCTTTACGCTTCTCCTGTTCTCCGCCAACCTGATAATAAGAACCTTCCGGCCACTCCAGTTTATCCAGCTCAGCGATAATCGTGTTGGTCACCTTTTCTGCCTGATAACCCGGTTCAACATCGGCTGTGATTCGGGACATACGCTCTGTCATAGTATGTTGAACACGGGCCAGAGCATCTTTCATCTCAAAGCTGGCAAGCTGGGTCAGGGGAACAAGAGCACCATTTACCGAGCGTACCATCATATTCTGGAAATCATCAACCTGGGGACGGTCCTGCCCCTGGGCTCTCACCAGAATTGGATGATCTTTGCCGTCTTTTCCACGGAACTGGCCGGTATTAATGCCCACAAGACTGGCACGGATAGCCTGGTCAATGGCATTGATGGGCACACCCAGCATGGCCGCTTTTTCCCGGTTGATATTTACATGAAGATCAATCTTCCGGCGGGCCATAGGGTTATCCACACTCACAGTGCCGTCTACCCCTTCTATTATCTGGGTGACAAGGGCCGCCTGCCTGCGCAGAAGATTAAGATCGTCACTCAGCACACGAATGGAGACCGGCGCTTCATAGGGAGGTCCCTGGAGCAGCTCTTTTACAGTGACCTTGGCTCCCGGGAAATCATTCAGCTGCTCCCGCATACGGGTTATAAACTCTCCCCGGAACTGGTCATGGCCGGAAGTCAGCTGTACAACCAGCTGTCCATAAGATGGCACCTGTCGTTTGGGAATTTCGTTATAGAATATGCGGGGGTTACCCTTGCCGATATTGGTGGTAACAGACGTCACCGCTTCATCCCGGCTGACAATATCCTCAACCTGCAGAGCCAGCAGACGGGTACGGTCAAAGCTGGCGCTTTCCGGAGCATCAATATTAATCAGCACCATGGCCTTATCGGCTTTCGGAAACATGCTTACCCCCACCAAAGGCAAGAGCATCAGGCTGCCAACAAACATCGCAACAGAGATTGCCAGCACCAGCAGCGGCCGATTGAGTGCTCCCCTCAATACCCGGGCGTAAGGCCCATGGGCCAGGGATTCAATCGCCTGCATAACCCTTGGCTGCTTTCCGGGTTTGTCAGGAAACAGGCGGCTGGCCATTAACGGACTCAAACTGAGGGCAATCAGCAGGGAAGCCAGAAGAGTCAGCACCACTGTCACCGGCATGGAACGGATAAAGGTTCCCGCGCCGGTCTGCAACAGCAATATGGGCAGAAATGCCAGAATAGTGGTCACGGTACCGCTGGCCACAGCCCAGCCCACCTGGCTCGCCCCTTCCACTGCGGCGGTATGCCGGTCATGGCCGGCACGGAGAAAGCGCCCCACGTTCTCGGTCACCACAATGGCATTGTCCACCAGCAGACCCAGGGCGATTACCAGCCCAACAATAGACATCTGCTGCAGACCAAACCCGGCAAGATCCACCCAGCCCAGGGCAATAACCACCGACATGGGAATCACCATCACTATCACAAAGGCTGAACGCACGCCCAGAGCAATCAGTGTGATAGCAGCCACCAGCGCCAGCCCCAGTAACAGGCTGTTCATAAAGTCGTTCAGTCGTTTTTCAACACTGAGTCCCTGGTCGTGGACATAAGCGATGCTCATATCAATGGGCAGAGTCAGGCTGTATTTGTTCACAGCCTCATCAAGACTATCCAGCACCGACAGAATATTACTGCCCGTGCGCTGCACAACAGATACAAAAACGGAACGCTGGCCGTTATATCGGGCTTCATAAGAGGGCAGGGCATCCCCAAGAGAAACAGAGGCAATGTCTTCTACATAAATAATATTGCCGGGAGTTGAGACAACGGCTGAACGACGTATTTGATCCAGATCCCGAAAATCGCCACTGGTGCGCACTGTCAACCTTCGTTCACCTGCCAGGGCGTGGCCACCGGGGAGGTTTACGCTGGAAGCGCGCACGGCATTTAACAGATCTTCCAACCCTATGTTGAGGGCCTGCATTTTCAGCAAGTCTGCCCGGATATGAACCTGTTGTTCCGGGTAAGCATCCACATCAACCCGCTTGACTCCCTTTACCCGTTCCAGCTCCTTTTCCAGAACCTCCGCCCGGGTTTTCAGCTCCATATAGGACGCAGTTTCCGATATTAAAGCGATCTGCAGGATATTGACATCTGATGGGGAGATCTTATCCACAGAGAGAAACTGAATACCTTCCGGAAGCCTGTCCCTGATCCGGGACACTTCCGAAACAACATCGTCGTATTTATCATCAGGATCAGAACCGTAGAGAAACTCCACCTGTATAACGGCAAGGCCATCCTCTACATCACCTTTCAATTCTTTAATGTCATCCAGTTCCTTGATCGCTTCTTCGATGGGATCAAGAACAAGCTTTTCCATATCCACCGGGTTGGTTCCGGGATAAACAACACGCACCATAGACGCAGGAAACTCAAACTGCGGGTCTTCAGAACGGGGCATGGTAAACAGAGAAACAAAGCCTAGGAAAATCAGCAGCAGGATAACAACCAGGGTGAATTGGAAATTATTAATCGCAATACGGGGTAACTGCATTGTATTTACCCCTCAACCTGGCTAATAGTCCGGCCAACAATGCGAACCCGGTCACCATCTTTCAAAAACGCCGCACCCGTGGTAACTACCTGCTCACCGTCGTGAATATTGCCGGATACTGCCACATCGCCCCCTTCCAGATAATGCAGGTGCACCTGACGGCCAGAGACAATATTATTATTTCCCAGCACATACACAGTGCCCAGGGAACTGAACGCAGACACCAGCGCCAGTGCCGGAAGTTTTACAACACGTTCTGTTTTATTGGGCATGATGGTGATACGGCCAATATAACCATCCCTCAGTCGCTGTTCAGCAGGATCAAGAGCAATCTCAACGGCAAACAGTCCGGTACGACCATCTGCGGCTTCGGCTATCTGGCTGACACGGCCTTCAAAACTCTGCAAAGGCCAGGGGTCAAAACGTACAGACACAGGGTCACCATTACTGACCCTCACCACTTTACTGTCAGACAGTCCGGTTTTCATCACCCAGCCACGGGCCTCATCCGCCAACAGGAAAGCCGTCTGATTGGGGGCTACCAGTTCACTGGTTTCGATCATACGGCTGGCAATACGCCCATTGCCAGGAGCTTTGATGGTAGAGTAACGCAGATTAAATCTTGCAACCCGTAGCTGGGATTCCACCACATCCATCTCGGTTTCCGCATCCTGCAACTGATCCAGTGAAACCACTTTCTTCCTGTAGAGCTTTTTCAGGCGCTCAACATTACGCATGGCATTGTTATGGCGAGCCTCAGCTTCCCTGACTCTTGCCTGAACTTCTTCTGTATCCAGGCGAGCCAGAACCTGTCCTTTCTCTACGGCATCCCCTTCCTCAACCAGGATTTCCTCCACTGGGCCACCAACCTTGAATGAAAGTTTCTGCTTGGCTTTGTAGGCCAGAACCGCGCTGACCTGTATGGGTCGGGCTGCGTCCTGGTACTGCACAGTGGTCACTTCAACCGGGCGGATCTGAGGAGTCTGAGCCTGAACAACGGGGGGCTGCACAATACCTGCGATTAAAAATGTGCAGGCCATAAACAGGGAAAAAGAGGAAAACAGTGCACGCATAGTGTTATTTGAATCCGCAGATATTGGTATTTATATTTCTTGTTATTCGACTCTAAGAAGGAATGTGTGCACTGTCAACAATATTGACAGATCACACATCTATTTACACAATTGCGTAAAAGTAACGAGTCCATATTGCTCCATGGTTGAATCCACCCCGGCTGAACAATCCTACCACCACGGCAATCTCCGCCAGACCCTGCTGGAAGCAGCTTTTGACAAGCTGAAAACAGCCGGTCCAGAGGGCATCAGCCTGCGGGCCCTGGCCAGGGAAGCCGGTGTCTCCCAGACAGCCCCCTACCGACATTTCCCCAACAAGAACCTGCTGCTGGTCGCTATGGCCGTAGAAGGCTTCCGGCGACTGGAACGTTCAGTAAACACCGCAGCTGAAACGATCGAAGCCGGAGATGAAGCTTTGATGATGGCGGCGGAAAACTATGTGGAGTTCGCCCGCTGCAACCCGGAACTCTATCGCCTGATGTTTGGCCCAACCCTGAATGAATGGCGCAAGCCAGAATTTATGTGCGGCGTTCCCCCATCCGCGTTTGCCGCTCTTGTGGGTATCGTTGAGCGGGCCATCGCCCAGGGCAAAATGACCGATGCTTATCCGGCCTGGTTCCTTGCCAAGAACTACTGGGCACAGATTCACGGCCACGCCTCTCTGCTGATTGATGGTCTGCTGGATAAGGAAACACCGGAAGGCCAGGTCTTTGATCTGAAAGAATCCCTGCGCATGAGCCTGGAAGGTAAGCGCCCCTGACAGTCTTTGAAATAGCCCCTGATTGTCTTTGAAATACCAGCAACTCAGGTTATCGCCCGGAGCGCTTCTTAAGAGTTCCATCGGCGCAGCCAGAATAGACGTTAACCCCTCCACCAAAAGCATTCACTAAGTCAGGGTGAAGTTTTTTGACTTCTGCAGGACGATCATCGGCTATCAGGGTATAACCGTGTATGCCATAATGCTCTTGATAACAACACTTGAAATGCAGTCCTCCACAGATGGCATAGGCATAGACCCGATCTCCACAGAGAGCATCATCATAGTCCAGCGTGCCTGTACTGGAGGAGCCTGTTCCGGAGGAAACTGTGCTGAAGGAAAGAGCCGCCATGCCTGTACAGGTGACGGTTATAATTCCCAGTGCGTGCCCGAAAGAATTCATTGAATACCGCTGAATCATCAGAAAACCGACGAGAGCCTCTAAGAGTTTATACTCATTAATAAATGGCTCCAGGCCGCTGAGCGCAAATCCAAACCTTGCTTTTCCCGGCCAGCGTCCCAATATATACCTCTCATGCCCCATATACTGAACAGAACCGCCACAAAGGCTGATTACTCCATTTTGAACGTACAACCAGATACCCTCCAGTTCGACCTGGAGCCTACCGACGCCCGTCGCATCGCGGAACTTTGCGGCCAGTTCAACGAACACCTCAAACAGATTGAAAACCGGCTGGGTATTCGTATCAGCAGCCGGGGCCAGCACTTCCTGCTATCCGGGGACGAAGAACCCATGCAGGCCGGCGAAGAGATTCTGCGTAGCCTTTACGAGGAAACAGCTTCCCGCAGCCTGAGTCCGGATATCGTTCACCTGCATCTGCAGGAGTCCGGTATGGAGTCTGCGAGACCGGAAACGGAAACGCCCGAGGTCACCATTCGCACCCGCAAAGGTCTGATTCGTCCGCGGGGTAAAAACCAGCAGGACTATGTCCGCACCATTCTGCAGAACGATATCAACTTCGGTATTGGCCCGGCGGGTACCGGTAAAACCTATCTGGCTGTCGCCTGCGCGGTTCAGACCCTGGAACAGGATGAGATTGAGAGAATCCTTCTGGTACGTCCGGCGGTAGAAGCCGGTGAAAAGCTGGGCTTCCTGCCCGGTGATCTGGCCCAGAAGATCGACCCTTACCTGCGCCCTCTTTACGATGCCCTGTATGAGATGATTGGCTTTGACCGGGTCACCCGCCTGATTGAGAAAAACGTGATTGAAGTGGCTCCCCTCGCCTATATGCGTGGTCGAACCCTGAACAACGCGTTTATTATTCTCGATGAATCCCAGAACACGACAATGGAACAGATGAAGATGTTCCTGACCCGTATCGGCTTTGGTTCTACCGCAGTCATCACCGGTGATATTACCCAGGTCGACCTGCCCCGCAACACCCGCTCCGGCCTGCGCCATGCCATGGAAGTGCTGGAAGGTGTAAACGGTATTGGCATAACCAAGTTCAGCTCCCGGGATGTTGTCCGTCATCCTCTGGTGCAGCGCATTGTGGAAGCCTACGAGCTGCACGAGAGCTTTCAAGAACAGAAGCAGCAGGAAGAGAAGCGTAAACAGGAACAGAACTGATGTCTGCCCAAACTGTTGTTGACCTGCAGGTAGCCAGTGAATACTCCAATCTGCCCACAGAAGAACAGCTCTGTCTGTGGGCCTCTGCCGCTGTTCGTAATGAGCGGGATAAAGCAGAAGTCAGCATTCGTATAGTTGATATGGAAGAAGGCCAGGAGCTGAACCTGCAGTGGCGGAACAAGGATTACGCCACCAATGTTCTGTCCTTCCCTTCTGACCTTCCCCCCGAACTTGGCCTGCCCCTGTTGGGTGATCTGGTGATCTGCGCGCCGGTCGTGGCCAGGGAAGCCACCGAACAGCAAAAAATACTGCTGTCACACTGGGCGCATATGGTAATACATGGCACACTGCATTTACTGGGTTACGACCACATCGATAACGCAGAAGCTGAGGCCATGGAAGCCCTCGAAACAGAGATAATGATGTCACTGGGTTATGGCGACCCTTATCTGCATCTGCAGGAACACTCACCCGATATGCATTCAGAGGACAAAACAGAAGACCATGGCTGACGATCACCCGGGCAACGGTACACCCAACCGAACCTGGCTGGAGAAACTGAAGCAAGTTTTCTCCGGCGATCCCCAGACCCGAGATGAGCTGCTTGAACAGCTCCGTGATGCCGAACACAGTGACCTGCTGGACGCTGAAGCTCTCCGCATTATTGAAGGCGCACTGCAGGTTTCTGATATGCAGGTAAGGGAAATCATGATTCCCCGCTCCCAGATGGTGTGCATAGACGCAGAGCACACACCGGAAGAGTTCCTGCCCAATGTTATAGAAGCCGCACATTCCCGCTTCCCGGTCATCGGAGACAGCAAGGATGAAGTCCTGGGTATTCTGCTGGCCAAAGACCTGCTGCCCCTGATTCTGGAAAACAACCGCAAAAAATTCAGTATCAAAGATCACCTGCGCCCGGCCACCGTTGTCCCTGAAAGCAAACGGCTGAATGTTCTGCTGAATGATTTCCGCAGCAACCGTAATCATATGGCCATAGTAATCGACGAATATGGTGGTGTTGCCGGCCTGGTGACCATTGAAGATGTTCTGGAACAGATCGTTGGTGATATCGAGGATGAATATGATGTCGAAGAAGACAGCTACATCAAGCCTCTGAGCAATAACGAGTTTGTAGTTAAGGCTCTGACACCGATCGAAGACTTCAACGAACACTTCAAGACCGAGTTCAGCGACGACGAGTTCGACACCATCGGCGGTATTGTGATGCAGAAGTTCGGGCATCTGCCCAAGCGTAATGAGACTGTCTCCATCGATAATTTCTCATTCCAGATTCTGAATGCTGACAATCGTCGTATACGTCTGCTGCGGGTCACCAGCAACTAACACAACCTAAGAACAGATAACGAACCGTTTATGGATAAAACCCTCTGGCCCGCTCACCTTATGG
This sequence comes from Parendozoicomonas sp. 209JJ7-1, assembly GCF_058147085.1. NCBI lineage: Bacteria > Pseudomonadati > Pseudomonadota > Gammaproteobacteria > Oceanospirillales > Endozoicomonadaceae > Parendozoicomonas > Parendozoicomonas sp. 209JJ7-1. The sequence continues at coordinate 160,460 of NZ_JBYVJU010000004.1, forward strand.
CCGGGCTGGCCGGTGCCCTTGCCACCCTGGCCTTCAGCCCCTTTAATTACTGGCCCCTGATGCCGGTCAGCGCCGGACTTTATTTCCTGCTGCTGAACAAGCTGTCTGTTCGTCAGGCGGTATGGCGGGGACTTTGTTACGGCATTGGTCTGTTTGGTGCCGGGGCATCCTGGGTTTATGTCAGTATCCATGAGTTTGGCAGTGCATCTGTACCGCTGGCGATTTTCCTGACCGGGCTCTTTGTTTTTTTCCTCGCTGTGATTTTTATCATGCCTGCGGCGATGATATTCAGCCGACTTTCTGAAGAACAAAGCACCTGGAAGAAAGTTCTGCTGTTTACCGGTTTATGGGTATTGGGAGAGTGGTTCCGCAGCTGGTTCCTGACAGGTTTTCCCTGGCTCTTTTCAGGCTATACCCTTCTGGATACGCCTCTGGCCGGCTTGGCTCCTGTTGCCGGAGTTTATGGCCTTAGCCTTGTACTGACTGGTGTTTCTGTCAGCCTTGCGGCTCTGTTTATTGACCGCTCAAAATCCCAGATTATTCTTGCAGCTGTCTTTCTGGTAACAGCCGTAGCCACCATTCCATTACAAAGCCAGAACTGGACGACACCCACCGATCAACCTCCCCTGAGTTTTGCGGCGGTACAGGGCAATGTTTCCCAGGATCTTAAATGGAAACCCGGCCATCTCGAAAGCACTATCAATAAATACACCAGGCTTTCCGCAGATCAGTGGAATAAAGACCTGCTGTTCTGGCCGGAAAACGCTATCCCAACCTTCTACCAGAACCTGCCCGATGTGATGTACAGCCTGAATGAACAGGCAAAGCGTTCAAATACGGCCCTTGTTCTTGGCATGCCCTGGTATGACAGTTCAGCACCGGGAGAGAGAAAGCCCTACTACAACAGCCTGATTGGCCTGGGTGAAGCAAAAGGAGAATACTTCAAACAAAAGCTTGTGCCTTTTGGAGAGTTTGTTCCCTTTGGATCACTGCTGCGGGGACTGATCGCCTTTTTTGATCTTCCCATGTCTTCCTTCAGCCAGGGAGTATCGGACCAACCGGGCATTACAGTGGATGGATTGCCTGTGGCTGCCTATATCTGTTACGAAGTCGTTTATCCGGACTTTGTCGCAGAACAGGCAGTTGATAAGAAAGCTTTGCTTACAGTTTCTAACGACACTTGGTTTGGTACTTCCATTGGCCCTGAGCAGCACTTCCAAATGGTGCGTATGCGCTCACTGGAAACCGGTCGCTACCAGCTGCGGGTAACAAACGACGGTATCACAGCCCTTGTCAGCCCGAAGGGTGAAGTGCTGAGCACTATTTCCCGTTACCAGAGCGGTGTTCTTACCGGAGAACTGCCAATGATGACCGGCACCACACCGTTTATGCGCTTTGGTTCCTGGCCCATTCTTTTGCTTGCTCTGGTTTTTGTGCTGCTCTCCCTAAAACGACCAGAAAGAAGAACACACTCATGAATTCCCGGGCATTCAGGCTTTCAGGCAGTTAGCCGCAAAAGGAAAGCCTCCTGACCTTTTATCCTGTATCAGGAGGTGAATAACTATTCGTTTGTCACAAGGAGCAAACCTCCTGTTCGGAAAGCTCTTCTGTGATCAACTTTACCTGAGGGAATTCTCTCTTCAAACGCCTCCAGGCCAAATAAGTCTTGTTCTCCTCAAAGGCAGGTGAATACAGTCTCAGTCGATTCACATCCTGAACAATCATTAAATCTTCATCAATATGGACATTGAACTTTTCTTTGATAGCGCCTGTAGCCGTTTTATAGACACACTGCCCAGAGAAACATCCCATAGGTACAATTTCAGAAACGCCTTTCTCCGCGAGATATCTCCCCAGGCGTCCTTCCAGGCGTTCTTCCCACTCCTCCAGCTCATAACTTCCCGCAGGAACGGAAGAAGTCACAAACGCATTCTCTTGTTCTTTAAAGAAAACGCTCCTAAACTTGCTCTCCTTTATCTCCTGCTTGAGAGAAGTAATGGTTGTCCCCTGCCCTTCCCAACGCACATCTACAAAAATAACAGAAGAATTATCTTTAAAATGGCTGAGAACTTCCACTTCCTCAGCTATTACCTGCTCTTTTTCGGAGGAAACCCAGTAAGGCTCGAAATCTGTCTGCATATCAATAACAAGTATTGAAACTGTTTTTCCCTCATCCAGCAGCTGGTTGATATAACGGATTGTCTCCTCTGCGCCACTCATAGCCTGAGAGGATTTGAAGAGCAAAAGAATCATAATAAAAAGAGCTTGTCCAACAGCCGGCCTCATAGCAAACCCCTAAACTGGATATAATTTCATGACTTGCCCAATCACCACACTCGTGAATGGCTACAACGCCAGGCAGTCAGCGACTTCACCCAAAAAATATGCATTACCAGAAGGCATAAACATCATAGATTACCTCAAATTATTCCAATAGATGGTTTGTATGCTTTCTAGCTTTCATTCCATTAGTCTGGAAGGGAATATCTAAACCAAAGCGTTAGTGATTCTGACATCCACTGAACTGCTTCCCGGACACAGTCACTTAACTATAAGAGCGACTGACTGTTCAGGGTCAGCTGTGCAGCTGTGCAGGGCAATGTTTCCCAGAACCTTAAGTGGAAACCCGACCATCTACCAGAACTGCCCGATATGATGTCCAACCTGAATGAACAGGCAAAGCGTTCGAATACAGCCCTTGTTCTTGGCATGCCCTGGTATGACAGTTCAGCACCGGGAGAGAGAAAACCCTACTACAACAGCCTGATTGGTCTGGGTGAAGCAAAAGGAGAATACTTCAAACAAAAGGTTATGCCTTTTGGAGAGTTCGTTCCCTTTGAATCACTGCTGCGGGGACTGATCGCCTTTTTTGACCTTCCCATGTCTTCCTTCAGCCAGTGAGTATCGGACCAACCGGGCATTACAGTGAATGGATTGCCTGTGGCTGCCTATATCTGTTACGAAGTCGTTTATCCGGATTTTGTCGCAGAACGCTCGCATCAGGTGTGCCATAGGCATCACCTGGATTTTTTTGTTAGATGCGCTTGCATAGCTGTCTTTTTTAGAACTGTCTTTTTTAGAGATAGTAGGAACCAAACTGGCAATACTTTGCCTAATAAAAATAAAGCAGAATTATAAGGGTATTAAAAATATGCATTTAGCACTTTGTGAACAAGATATAAGCAGACAAACATCTTCTGTGGTGAATGAAGCATCAGCAACACATCGAAATAGTTTTGGAAGATTCGTTGTAAAAGTTGAGAATGTATTTTCTTCTACTACTTTGGCTTTGGCTCATTATGAGATAGATCGACTGCCGACTTATGATTACTATAATCGCGGAAACCTTATAAAATCTACCATCTTCACACAACACAGAAATTCTAGTGCGCCGTATCATGCAAAAGTGATGTTTAATGCACGTGGAGATCTTTCTGATACAACTAGCTTTGATCATGATTGTTTACCAAATTCAAAAGCATTAAATGCGCTTTGCAAGGAAGGATTTAAAAAAATGGGGCGCAAGCTTAACTGGAAGAATGTTACAGTTGAAGTATCTTGTGCAGTCCTAAGATATTCGCTAAATTCTGACCAAACACAAATAAGAGATATGCCATGGCATAGAGACAACTGTCCTTTAACAATGACAGTTCTTATATCTCCTTTCAATCAAGGAGAATCTGGATTTACTGGTGGTTCATTAAGCTTTGCAGAAGAAAAAAATCATCGCAGCGAACTTCCTATCGAAGACACAATAAAAACATTTGATTATAGAGAAAACTCTGGATTCATATTTGATAATCATAAAACACTCTCATTGCATAAAGTTAATGATATTTTTTTATTAGAGTCCGCAAGAATAAAAAAATTAGATTCGGAAAGGCGCTTGTTTACTATTTTTGCAAATCCTCCCTCAGATTATGTACTGCAAACACTCGAAGAAATAAGTGAGCAGAGTTTAGTTTAAGCATCTAACAGGCAGTTGATAAAGAAGCTTTGCTTACGGTTTCTAACGACACTTGGTTTGGTACTTCCATTGCCCCTGAGCAGCACTTCCAAATGGTGCGTATGCGCTCACTGGAAACCGGGCGTTACCAGCTGCGGGTAACTAACGACGGTATCACAGCGCTTATCAGCCCGAAAGGTGAAGTACTGAGTAGCATTCCCCACTACCAGGGAGAAGAACACACTCATGAATTCCCGGTCTTTCAGGCAGTTAGCCGCAAAAGGAAAGCCTTCTGACCTCTTATCCTGTACCAGAAGGTGAATAACGACTCGTGTGTCACAAGGCGCAAGCCTCCTGTCTGGAACTCTCTTCAGTGATAAGCCTTATCTGAGGGAATTTTGCCTTCAAGCTCCTCCAGGCCACATAAGTTCTGGATTTTTGCTCGGCGCTTGAATAAAACGCCAGTAGGCTCGCATCCTGAACAATCATTAAGTCTTCATCAATATGGACATTGAATTTTGCTTTGGAAGCGCCTGTAGCCGTACTATAGACACACTCAATAGAGAAACACCCCATAGGTACAACCTCAGAAACGCCTTTCTCTCTGAGAGATTGCCCCAGGTGTCCTTCCAGGCGTGTTTCCCAGACCTCCAGTTCATTCTTTCCCGCAGGAACAGAAGAAGTAGAAAAAGCATTCATTTGTTTTTTGAAGAAAACGCTCCCAAGTATTTTCTCCTTCATCACTTGCTTAAGAGAAGGAATGGTTGTCCCCTGCCCCGCCCAACGCACATCCACAAAAATAACAGAAGAGTTATCTTTAAAGTGGTTGAGAACTTTCTCTTCCTCAGTAATTACCTGCTCTTTTTCGGGGGAAACCCAAGTATGCTCGTAGCCTGTCTGCATATCAATAACAAGTATTGAAACTGTTTTTCCCTCCTCCAGCAGCTGGTTGATATAACGGATTGTCTCCTCTGCGCCACTCATAGCCTGAGAGGATTTGAAGAGCAAAAGAATCATAATAAAAAGAGCTTGTCCAACAGCCGGCCTCATAGCAGACCCCTAAACTGGATATAATTTCATGACTTGCCCAGTCTCAACACTCATGAATGACTACAACGCCAGGCAGTCAGCATCTTCACCCAAAAAATATGCATTACCAGAAGGCATAAACATCATAGAGTACCTCAAATTATTCCAATAGGTGGTTTGTGGGGTTTCTAGCTTTCATTCCATTAGTCTGGACGGAAATACTCTAAACCAAAGCGTTAGTGATTCTGACATCCGCTGAACTGCTTCCCGGACACAGTCTCTTAACTATAAGAGCGACTGACTGTTCAGGGACAGGGTTATGGCAGCGGAGAACGTCTTCTATTTAAAACCTCTTCAACCCCAATTGCGGCCTTTTTACCAGGAAAGCCCGGCTCCTGGTCATTCCAGGCAAAAAAGGCTCCAGTGGAAAAGACATAACATAAGCACCGGTATCCCTCCTGGTGCATCACCTTATATGCCTTACCTGCTTCCGGCTCACATTCAGCGTCAGACAGCCAGGCTTGATGACCAGGCCAGACAGATACATCAGAAACTACTGAACCGACTGCCCGGCCTGTTGGATATTAAGCAGGTTTTAGTCCGCAACGCGCTGCATACCTATGCAAGCGACAGTATTGCCCTGGCACGCCAGAAAAGTCATCAGGATGCCGTTATCCTGATGAAACAACTGCATATGCTGGCGATAGAAGAAGCCAGTTATTTCGAGAGTCATGGTGAACCGGAGCAGGCAACCATGCTAAAGATTTTTGCGTCCTGCCTTTATGGCGAGATCCAAAAATCAACGCCTCCTCTACCTTCAAAAGGTTTGTTCAAAACAGTGTGCTCACCTTTATGGAATGGAACCAAAGCGGTGTTCAGAACCGTAACTCGCTGCTTTGGCTGCTGCCGTATCTCGGCTACCTCCCGGGAGCGGGAAACACGTGTGCAATATATGAAAGAGCAGGGTCTGACCAATACAGAAATAGCCACACTCTCGGCAATGACCGACCTGTTCTATTACGATCTCCCCAGCATGAAAAACACCGTAAAAGCTCTGACCCACTTTCTAAGCAATAAAGGTAAAAGCCAACGCAACCTTGAAAACTTTATTCGTCTGTTTCTGGATGAAGGCCTGGATAAAGACTGGATTTTTCAGCTTGCGGCCTGCACAAACCGCCAGGAAAGCAGGTGCATGGCCAGGCGGTTACTGCAAAACTTGCCACATTAAGAGCTGCCCGGTAGGCTGCCCCTGCCCGCCCTGACTTACCAGCTCATATCTCAGGGCATATATGATTTGTTTTCTGTAAGGCCTTACTACGTGTCCAGGAAACCCCGCATCGTTATTCTTGCCACCGGCGGCACTATTGCCGGATCAGCCGCCGCCGAAACCGGCGGCTCCTATACATCCGGCAAAATCAGTGTTGATGACCTGCTGTCTGTCATACCGGAAATCCGCAACCTGGCTGATATTACCGGCGAACAGATAGCCAGCATTGGCTCCCAGGATATGGACGAACATGTCTGGCTGCCCCTGGCCCGCCGCTGCAACGAGCTGCTGGCCCGGGATGATATTGATGGCCTGGTGATTACCCATGGCACAGATACCATGGAAGAAACCGCACTGTTTCTACATCTTACGGTTCATTCCGCCAAGCCCGTTATCCTTACCGGCGCCATGCGTCCCGCCAATGCCCACAGCGCCGATGGCCCCATGAATCTGTTTGAAGCCGTGGCAACAGCCGTCTCTCCCGAATCCCACGGGCGCGGCGTTATGGTGGTGACCAATGACACGGTATTCGGCGCACGGGATGTGACCAAATCATGCACCACCGCTATTCATACATTCCAGGCTCCCAATTTTGGCCCTCTGGGTCATATCCATACCCAGCAGGTGGAGTTCCAGCGCCGCCCCCAGCGCCAGCATACAACAGAATCTGAATTTTATACCGATAACCTGACGTCTTTACCCAAAGTCGGCATAGCCTATGCCCATGCGGGCGGCGACAGCGCCCTGGCGGTACGGGCGTTTATCGAAGCCGGATATAACGGCATAGTCCATGCTGGTTTCGGTAATGGAAATTTTCACAGGGAAGTCGGCAAAGCCCTTAAGGAAGCAACAGACAAAGGCATTATTGTTGTGCGTGCATCCCGGACCCTGAGTGGCGCGGTGACAGAAGCCGGAGAAGTGAATGACGGAGAACTGGGCTTTATCGCCGCCGGACTTTTTAACCCGCAAAAGGCCCGCATTCTCCTGCAGCTTTCCCTGACAAAAACCCGGGATATAAGCGTTATTCGCCAGCACTTTAAAATTTACTAGTACACATAAACAGATAAAATAAAGATCATCGCAATTTGGCAATTTGAGTGCGCAAAGTCCTGACTCTACATCTATCTTGTACGGAATCATTCTTTGAGCAAACAAACAGGTTGCGGTTTTATGAGACTCCGTTCATTTCTTCTGTCTGGGCTTGCGACACTGACTGCTCCGGCGATCGCTGACAGCCTTGATGACCATGAACCCAGCGCAGATTATCTATCAGATCAGATGACCGATTTCATGGATCGCAACAACCTTGAGCTCAGGGTGCGTGGTGTCGAATTTCATGATAAATATGGCAAAACCTACAAGTTCGTAGATAAAAACGATAAAACCAGAGGTACATCCAAACAGTCCAATCCTGATGCTGGTGCTACCGCTCTCGGTGTTCAACTCAACTTCCAGTCGGATTGGTTTTTCGGTGATATTGTCGGCTTCGACGCTTCCATATATACCGTGGGAGACCTCAACTCCTCCAGTGACAAATCAGCCCGGGGCCTTTTACTGAAAAAAGACAGTGGCAACTACACCGGCTTCAGTAAACTGGGCCAAGCTTATATTAAAGCCAAGGTTCAGAACGGCAATGAGCCCCCGCTAATCTCTTTCAAAGGAGGCCGCGAAAGAATTTATACCGGCCTTATCGCAGGTTCCGGTTCCCGTGCAATTCCCTCCTCATGGAGGGGATTCGACCTGGGTGGAGAATATAAAGGTCTGACTTACGGTCTGGCCGCTGTTGATGAAAATTCCCTGAGAAATTCCTCTAATTTTGAGAAGCTGAAATCTTTCAAAAAGAAAGATGTTCCCGATGACCAACAAGGTTCAGGTACAACATCCAGCAGAGATGCCAAGCAGATAAAATATGTCTGGGGTGCCGAAATTGGTTACGAATTTATGGGACTGAAGCTTTCCTATAAAGACAGCCACGCAAAAGACTTCCTGTACACCTACAATCTGGACGCCAGCTATAAGCTCAAAATAAACCCCAGCTTTTCGATTACCTTTAACGGTAAATATTATAAAGAGAAAAAAGATGGGAATCTCTGGATCGGGTATGTCTGGGGAAAATCCGCATTTAATAAAAACGCTGACCTTAAGCACTTCAATATCACCGCAGATATTGGTGATCTGACGTTATTAGGTGGAATCAGTAAAACAAAGGCCGTATTCAAAAATAAAACTGGCGAGAAAGAGCTTGGCGTTTATTACTACGACTTTGGCATGAATACCCACGGAGGGTTTGATATTCCTACCTCAATGATTGTCGGGGATTTCATCTACGATAATGAAAAAGCCTGGATTGCTGGTATCGGCTATGACTTCAAGCGGATCATTCCAGGATTATCCGCTGAGGTTAATTACACCAAGGGCGATGATTTCAAGGATGGTAATAGTGGAGAAAAACCTAAAGAATCAGAAGTGGACTGCGTACTGAAATACAAATTCCAGAGCCAAATGTTTGATGGTTTATCATTCATCTTCAAATATGCCGATTACTCTCCAAAAGGCCGCAAAGCCGACGGAACCAGCTTCGCGAAAGCGACCAAGGAGTATCGTGCCTATATTGATTACAAGGTGAAAGTTTTCTAAGCGATAACTGCTGCAATAAAGATAGTCAGGCCACTCCATGGGATGAGATGGATGGCCTGACTGAACCAACATTTATTCTTCAATTAACAGTTCTTCAATTAACAATATGGTGAAAATCGATCTTCTCTTCCTTCTCACCCGCCGACCTGTTATTAAACACCTCCATATCCAGCTCTCCTTCGCTCTTCGCCACAACACAGGTTACGGTGCAATCCCCCGTCACATTTACAGATGTGCGCACCATATCCAGCAGCCGATCCACCCCCATAATCAGGGCGATACCTTCCAGGGGCAACCCCACCTGCTGCAGCACCATGGCCAGCATAATCAATCCAACCCCGGGAACCCCCGCTGTACCTATGGAAGCCAGAGTCGCAGTAAGAATAACTGACAGATAATCACCAAGCGTTAAATCTATCGAGAAGGCCTGAGCAATAAAAACAGTGGCTACACCTTGCATTATCGCAGTGCCATCCATATTGACCGTCGCCCCCAGAGGAACGGTGAACGACGATATCCGGTTACTGACACCACAACGCCTGGTCACTGTTTCCAGGCTGACAGGAATGGTTGCACTGCTGGAAGAGGTGCTGAATGCAAACATCAGAGCATCTTCCATCTTCCGCATAAACAGTTTCGGACTAAGCCCGCCAACAACCTTCAACAGAAAAAAGTAAGTCACAAAAACATGAAGGAACAGCACAAAAAGAACCAGTACAAAGTACTGCATCAGATTAAGAATGGCACCGAACTCAATGGTGTTGAACAACCTTGCCATCAAGGCGAACACACCATAAGGGGCAAGATTCATCAATAGAGTGACCAGTTTCATCACCACTTCATTCATACTCTGAAACAAGTCAACAATCATCTGAGCTTTTTTCCCTGCCGCGGCTATGGCCATGCCAAAAAGCAGGGCAAACACAATAATCTGCAGGGCATTGCCCTTGGCCATGGAAGCAATAGGGTTACTGGGAAACAAATTGATCAGAACATCCCCGATAGGTGGCGCTTCCTTCGGTTCGAAAACCGTCGCCCCTTCAAGGTTGGCTCCCTCCCCCGGGCCAACCAAAAGAGCCGCCAGTATTGCGATGGTAATGGCTACGCAGGTTGTCAGCAGATACAGCCCGATGGTTTTCCCCCCCAGTCGCCCAAGGGTTGAAGCATCGTTCAGGGTACAGGTACCACACACCAGGGAGACAAAAATCAGTGGCACCACCAGCATTTTCAGAGAAATGATGAAAATTTTCCCCAAAGTCAGCAAAAGCCCTTCAACAACATAAACAGAGACAAACTCATTGTCCGGAAACAACAGCCTTAACAGCAATCCCGTAAGAATCCCTGCGGTCATACCGACCATGACTTTCGTTGTCAGAGACATTTGACTCCAGCTCATGGTGCTGCCCTCCTATATACGATGAGTGCAGTATAGGGGCTGTTGGCGATCGGTGATTGAACTCAGCTCCCGGAACTGCAGGAACTGTTCAACAGGATGGCGCACGACAAGCACTTTGCCAGCAACACTTTGCCAACAACTTCAAAGCCTTTGAGCTGGTTTCTCTGGCCAATTTTGGTACAGCTTTTAGCATGGGGCTGCTGCTAACGGAAGCTGGGCGTGCTCTGTCCGGTATTAGCGGAACGCTTCTGAAAGAGAAAGAGCCATGATTTTACTGAGTGACTGAATATCCGGCTGGTCATAGAAGTCAACGTACTGCTGGAGTTGCTGGTCGGACATAAACCGGTAAGTAAAAAGCATCTGCCGTATAACAAGGTCTTCATATTCTGCCCGCATGTCCTTCATCTGTTCCCTTATGGAACGTTCAAACTCTGCCGGAATCTGAGCCTTATCCCCCATCAGAATCCCCGCCGCAGCCAGTGTTGCGCTCGCCATCAAATTCATAGTGAGTTCAACGGAGCCATTCTTGCTGGCCAGTTCTCTGACCAGGTTCAACCGGAGCTGTCTTGGTAGTTTCTGCTGCAGCTGAATGGAAACATAGTCTTCCAGTTTCTGAATATTTTCCGGGCTGCTGGCATTCCCCTCCAGTTTAACCGCCCGCTGCCAGACACTGTTCTTCATAATCCCAAGAATATTCTTTAATTCCCCCGGATTCAGCTCCCTGGACATGACCTGTCGCACAACTGTACGCAGTCGTTCAGAGGTATATTTTACCTTCAGTCCCTGCTCCAGACGCTGAAGCAGGGCTCTGTTCAGTTCATTATCGGGCAGTTCATTGCGCCCCATACGCAGGCCTTCTTCAGTGAACGTTTGCCCAAGATAAACAAACTGCTGTTCAATACCTGAAAGGTCATAGACTTGCTGCAGAAGCCGTTGTTTTTCGGTATCGGGGAAAACACTATCGGCCAGAATGATCCGGGAAAATACCAGCATCAATCCCAGAGTAATACCACTACTGACCTTAGAGAAAACAGACATAGCAGAGCCCATCCTTTGGGTAACAATTATTGTTTTACTTCCATAACATTACTTTTACCGGAAGCCCAGGGCCACTGGCAATGCCAGTAAACCCTGTCCCGGAACAGACCGATATACTCGGTCAAGGCAAGCTGGCTGTTGCGCAGCCAGCGAATATCCGGCAGCCAGGCTCTGTAGCGCCAGTCCGAAACGAGACTCACAGCACTGGCTGTTGGAGCTGGTATAACTTCAAGCCCCACCCTTTCAAAAGCCCGTTTTGACCTTGGCATATGCCACCCATGGGTCACCAGAACCACTTTATGAATACCCTCCTTTTTCAGTATGAGGGCAGAAAATGCGGCATTATCCCTGGTATTCAGGCTCTCCGATTCTTCCCAGCGAACACCAATACCCTGGCTGTTTAAAAACCGGTTCATAACCTGCGCTTCGTTTATTCCATATACATTACCGCCGGAAACCAGCACCGGCAGCCCGGTTTCCTTCGCGACCTTTACCCCATACCGTAAACGCTGAGTCAGCAAGGCTCCCGGCTGGGGTTCCATATCATATTCAGGGGTATTGCCCAGCACCCCTGTTCCCAGAATAACAATCGCTTCATTATCGGGGTCGGGAACAAAGTGCTCTGTAGAAAAAGCCGGGTAACGTTCCAGCCCACTCATTAAAAGACTGGCGACCGGCCGGGTGGACAGTAAATATAAGGAAACAAAAGACAACGCAACCAGAATGTACGACAATTGTCGGAAGCGGAACCATAACAGCAGGGCCAGACACAGCAGCACCAATTGCAGACCAGGAACCTGAATCAGGCTTTTCAGTATTGCTGCAAGCATGGTTAATCAGCCTGTATGTCCAGTGTTCACACAGTTTACGCAGCGCCCCGTGTCTTCATACTCTTTGATATTATTCAGTGTTGTCAAAGCAATGGAATCAAGTGCTTCCCGGGTAAAGAATCCCTGATGTCCTGTCACCACAACATTTGGAAAGGTCAGCAGGCGCTGGAACACATCATCCACAATCACCTCTTCAGACAAATCCTGGAAGAACAGATTGCCCTCCTGCTCATAAACGTCGATCCCCAGATAACCGAGCTGCCCGGATTTCAAGGCTCGAATAACCGCTGAAGTATCAATTAACGCGCCCCGGCTGGTATTGATCAACATAACTCCCGGCTTCATGCTGGCAAGGGCATGATCATCAATCATATAGTGGGTTTCTGCCGTCAGAGGACAATGCAGGCTGATAACATCTGAACGCTTGTATAACTCTTCCCGGCTGACAAGCTGGACGCCCAACGCCCGGGCTTCCTCCTCAGCCATCCATGGATCAAAAGCCAGTACATCCATGCCAAAGCCGAGTAATATGCGGGCAGTGGCCCTGCCAATAGCCCCCAGCCCCAGAAGGCCAGCAATACGATTATGAAGATTAAAGCCCAACAGGCCATTAAGCTGGAAATTGCCTTCCCTTACCCTGTTCCAGGCTTTATGGGTTCTCCGGTTCAGGGTAAGAATAATGGCGAGGGTATATTCAGCCACGGCTTCCGGAGAGTATGCGGGCACCCGCACAACGGTTATCCCCAGTCGTTCTGCCGCCTCCAGATCAATCTGGTTAAAACCGGCGCAACGGAGAGCGACAAGGCGCACCCCCTGACCAGCCAGGATCTTGAGAACTTTTTCGCTTAAATCATCATTAACGAAAGCGCACACGGCCTGACAGTCATCTGCCAGACGGGCACTGTTGATATCAAGCCGGGCCTCCTGAAAAACAAATGTCTGCCCACTCCCCACCAGACACTGTTCAAAAACAGGGCGTTCATAGCTCTGGCAGCTGTACATCAGGGTTTTCATCCATACTCCCCGTTTTTATTTGCATGTTGCCAATACGCTATAAATAATACCATCCGCAGTTCATCCTCAATGCTCAGAAAATCAAAGATGGGGAGCAATAAAATCCGGCGTAATCCCTGCGCTGACTATTTCGTCCATAACATCACGCCCCTGATAAATACCACATTCCAGCAGCAGGGTTTTAAAGCCCATGGCATTGCCTCCCAGGATATCAGTATAAAGCGTATCACCGACCATCAGCACCCGGGATGGGTCTGTCACACCATAACGTTCTGCCACTTCCTGGAAAATGGAGAGTCCCGGTTTACCAAACAGTTGGGGAATGGCCTTCTGCCCGGAATTTTCAACCAGCTGATCAAGAAAATATCCGGGGGTGGCATGAATATAGTTCGTGCCATTGAGCATATAGGGCGCGCCTATATCCGGATTTCCAACTGCCAGATTAAATTGCCGCCCCTTTGCAGAAAATTCAAGGTTCTTCTGCATCTCTGCCGTCCAACCCATACCCGCCATAAACAGCAGGCTGTCCACGCCTTCCGGAATCACACCATCACAGGCATTGAGCCGGGTCATGCCCTCCACCAACGGTTCTGAAGGGTGGGGGCTGGGGGCAATAACCCCCCAACGTGACGGATTATCAATGGTTTTCAGCCAACTCTCGGTAATATCCAGGCTGGTGACAATTTCATCGCAGGAAAAGTCAAAACCACGGGCACCATACTTCTCTTCCGCGACAGACCTGTTGGTCATGGTGTCATTGGACACAACGCTGAAAGCTTTATTACGGCTGCGCATAAGCGCAATCATTTCGACAGCGCCATCAATGGGCACAGCCCCCCGGCAAAGTACACCGTAGGAATCCAGCATAATCAGATCAAACTGTTCCAGAATCTTCTCAATGCCTCCTATACGCCGGGGCTGGCCATCAGGCTTGGCAACAGCCGGAAACCAGTTCATACGCCGGGTATAACATTGATTCAGAATGGACAGGTTGATCTCAATCATCCGGGTGCACAGTTCTATTTTGATGGGTGATAACCGCATTATATATGCAACTTCTGTCGCCATCTTTATATCATTTACCGTTCTTCCCGGTTTTTCTGATATACCAGAGCTGAAATATGACTTGGGTCAGCACACGGCCCAGGCAGGTTAGCCCAACAGGTTTGTATACGAACATTACGAATAAAAATGCAGGACAAATGTACAATATTTTTCTTATTCGCCTTCAACACGCTCCCTGACGGTATTCAGATAGCGTCTTACAACATTCAGTTCCTCCCCGGTAAACCCTTCTTCCAGTACATGGTTCATACGTTTGAACAATGGTCGGGCTTTCAGAAGTACTTCCAGCCCTTTAACGGTTATCAAAACCCTCCAGGCACGACTGTCGACCTGTGATGGGGAGCGTTGCACCAGTCCGTTTTTTTCCAGCCTTTCCACCATACCACTGGTGGCTGCCTTTCCTAATCCCAGTGCTTCACCCAGCTCAACCTGCAGGCAACCATTGCGCTTCTGCAAATGGAAAAGAGCACCAGCCTGGGCTGATGTAACCCCCAGAGCCTCTTTAGCCTGACGGTCCACTTCTTTATACAGCTTCTGCTGCACCTGATTAATCAGGAAATAGAGTTTTTGTTCCATGGTTTCGCATACTGGTTCGTAAACGAACCATAGTCAATGACATTTTCTCTGCGTATACAAAGCAGAGCAACTGAAGGTTCATGGAGTGGCCAGCTCCTGTATATTAAGCCGAAGAGTTCCAGGAAACGGAGAGCGCGGTGAATCCAGCGGACTCCTCCCTGCGTATAAACAAATAACAAAGCATACCGGAGGTTCTATGCGCAAACTGATTGCAGGTACAGCCCTGACCTTGTTGTCTGGTCTTGTTTTAGCCACTTCACTTCAAAGCACAAACAGCTCTGCTGCTGCAGAGGGAACTACAACGAGAGTCGTAGAAAACAGAGAGTTTGATAAGAGCAGCCTGAAACAGAAGTTGACTCCCCTTCAGTACTACGTGACTCAGGAAGACGGCACCGAAAGGCCCTTTAAAAACGAGTACTGGGACAATAAAGAAGCGGGTATCTATGTAGATATTGTTTCCGGCGAACCCCTGTTCAGCTCACTGGATAAATATAAATCCGGTACCGGCTGGCCCAGCTTCAGCCGCCCGCTGGTTGCTGCCAATATTGCGGAAAAAGAAGATAACACCCTGTTTATGCGCCGAACGGAAGTGCGCTCAGCCCAGGCAGATTCCCATCTTGGCCATGTCTTTAATGATGGCCCTGCACCCACCGGCCTGCGTTACTGCATGAACTCCGCAGCCATGCGTTTTGTGCCTGTGGATAAATTAAAAGAGGAAGGTTACGGTGAGTTTCTGGCACTGTTTCAAAAGTAAGCTTCAGAAATAACTCAATTGATAGAAATAATTAAGCCCTGCCTGTAACCAAACAGACAGGGCTTAATTATCGATACGCTTATTACAGCGTTATAACATCAAACTCCACTTCCGGATTCACATCCGCTTCGTAATCAATGCCTTCCAGACCAAAACCAAACAGGCTCAGGAACTCCTGCTTGTACTCGTTGTAATCGGTCAGTTCCGCAAGGTTCTCATCGGTGATCTTGTCCCACAGTTCCTGACAGTGCTTCTGGATATCTTCCTTCAGCTCCCAATCATCCAGACGCAGGCGGTTCTGTTCATCAACAGGAATCTCACCACCTGTATACAGACGCTCAGACATCATGCGCCAGATCTGCTGAATACAGCCTTCGTGCAAGCCTTCTTCACGCATCTTCTTGAAGACCATGGCGATATACAGGGGCATAACCGGAATGGCGGAAGAAGCCTGGGTAACCACGCTTTTCAGAACCGCAACATTAGCTCCACCGTTATTAGCAGCCAGCTTCTCGTTAAGAGCCTTGGCAGCACGGTCCAGGTCTTTCTTCGCTTCACCCAGGGCACCGTGCCAGTAAATCGGCCAGGTCAGCTCGGTACCGATATAGCTGTAAGCCACAGAACGACAGCCGTCGGCCAGTACACCGGCGTCAGACAGGGCGTTAATCCACAGCTCCCAGTCCTGACCGCCCATTACGGTCACGGTGTTGGCGATCTCTTCTTCAGTGGCCGGCTCTACGCTGGCCTCGAACAGAGTGTCCTTATTGGTGTCTACCGCTGTGGCCGTATAAGTCTGACCGATAGGCTTGAGGGAAGAGCGCACCACCTCACCGGTTTCCGGCATTTTACGTACAGGGGAAGCCAGGGAGTAAACCACCATATCAATCTGGCCCAGGTCTTCCTTGATCAGCTCGATAACTTTTGCACGGGCTTCGTGGGAGAAGGCATCACCATTAATGCTCTTGGCGTACAGTCCGGCTTTATGGGCCGCCTTGTCGAAGGCTGCTGCGTTGTACCAGCCAGCAGTACCCGGCTTACGCTCTGTGGCGGGCTTTTCAAAGAACACACCGATAGTTGCCGCATCACTGCCAAAAGCAGCGGCAACACGGGAGGCCAGGCCATAACCACTGGAAGAACCGACCACCAGCACACGCTTGGGGCCGTTATTCAGTTTTGGCTGGGCTTTTATATAGGCGATCTGATCTTCAACATTCTTCTCACATCCGGTGGGATGTGTGGTTGTACAGATAAAACCACGCGTTTTGGGCTTGATAATCATGAGAGAGCCTTGTCCGCCTTATGCCGGAATATGGTTATTTTCACAACGAAAGGCAGGTTACTGTAAAAAAGCCAATGGATAAAACACGATGCCCCCAAAATAACTAACAGTATTCAAACCGTCACATACGCTTACAAAGCGCCCTGACTTATCATGGTTCTATAGCTGATCTGGCATTCCGTCATACAGACATTTAAAACAGCGCAGCATCAGGAGCTGTTCAATAATCTTGCCACCGTTAAGAATGCAATGCCATTCTCCCGGGGTCTCCCTTTCAAGCTGTTCTCACTCTGGTTATAACTATAAGCTTTACCGTTTGCCCACGAACTTCTGGAAAACCATGTCAGCGACAGAACTTATAGATATTGGTGTCAATCTTGGAGACAAGGCTTTTGATAAAGATCGGGACGATGTTGTAGATCGGGCACTGGAAGCAGGCGTCAATGTCCTGATTCTGACTGGCACTTCCCTGGAAGGCTCACAGAAATGTCTTCAGCTGGCACAGAGCTATTCTGATCACTGCTACACGACAGCAGGCATTCATCCCCACGATGCCAAAGACGCCACTCCCCAACACTTTAATGAACTCCATGACCTGCTGAAGGAAGACAAGGTTGTAGCAGCGGGGGAAACCGGTCTGGATTTTAACCGCGACTTTTCCCCACGCCCGGTTCAGGAAGCGGTGTTTGAAAAGCAGATAGAACTGGCGATAAGCACAGGCATGCCTATGTTCTGCCATGAGCGGGATGCGTCAAAGCGCTTTGCTGAAATGGTGAAAGCTTATCGGGATGATATCTGTGATCTGGTGGTTCATTGCTTTACCGCCGACAAAGAAAGCCTCTATCGTTACCTGGATCTGGATCTTCATATCGGCATTACCGGCTGGGTCTGCGATGAGCGCCGGGGTTTTCACCTTCACCCGCTGTTGAACGATATTCCCGCTAATCGCTTGATGGTGGAAACCGATTGCCCCTACCTGCTGCCCCGCACTCTGAGCCCCAAACCCAAAAGCCGTAGAAATGAACCTGCCTTTCTTGGGGAAGTGGTCAAGATGATTGCCCGGCAGACCTCTCGAACCGTTGAGCAGGTTGCCGAGCAGACTACAGCTACTGCAAAAGCTTTCTTCCGCCTGTCCTGAGTATCGATATCTTAATTATCATCGGTTTCCTGCTGGCCAACCTTGTACTCGGACTGCTGACCAGCCAGGGCATCAATACTCTGGATAAATTCTCCGTGGGAGGAAACCTGATGGTATTTTATCTCTCCCGCAAAAGCGGTCTGCGAACCAGTCTGCGAACCAGGACAGGTTGTTAATTTCAATCCTTAGAGCGGCAAGGAACAAGCGAGATAGGGAGCATGTTTATGAAATATCCGGGTTAGAGCCTGTTCATAGTCTTATCGTGGACTGATCCATCACACAGCGTTTATCTACAACACAGGCAGCGAATGCTGCCTGTGTTGTTTAATTGTAAAGCTGTTATGTTCCAGCGAAAAAGAGTGAATCCATTTGCAGGCTTCTTATTCAATACCTCCGGGAGGTATCATCTGTTCCATACCCGGAATCATATCCCCCGGCATACCGCTGCCATCCATACCAGGCATGCCCTGCATCTGTTCCATCACCTGATTTACAGATTCACGGACTGTATCAATCATGGCCTGGAAACCATCGTGAAAACCCCGGTGGTATACTTTAATCGCTTTCGGAGCGTCCTGGGGAACATTGTCGATAGCCTTTTTGTTTCCCATCGCATCTTTGGAGGCTTCACCACCGAACAGGGATTCCATGGACGTCGGCAGTGTTAAGGCAATGGCCCGCCCTGCCATATAGCCATTGATATAACTGCCCCTGAGTACAGCATTGGCAGGGGTACCCTGGCCGCTGTGTTTGTATGCAGCAGCGGCCTCACACCAACGGTCACGGAATTCATTCTCTGTCTCTTCACCCTCGGTGCACTCGTACTCAATAATGCCCTGGGCATCGAGTACTTCCACATATCCTGTTTCATAACCATCAGCCGCAATAGGACGGCTTTGCAGGTTCTCCACGGCCGGGTCACGTCCCTGCTGGGCATCAAAGTTTCCGAGTTTCCAGGCTTCAATAAACTCATCACGGGCCTCCCGGTCATCGTCATTGAAACTGTCACTGCCTTCCCAGGCTTTCAGACCCCGGCACCAGAATCTTTTATCCGGGATCATACCTGTGGGGTCATCGCAGTCAAAGCCCCTGGCCTCTTTGGGACGAACGTCCTCAATGGTGACCTGTTGACTGGATTCTTGTTCTGGCTGCAGTCCGGCAGGCTTCTGTTCTTCCTTTTTGCCACACCCCTGCAGGGCCATAAACACAATGGCCGGCAACAGCAGTGCCGCTCTTGAAAATCGGGACATATCTATACCTCTTGTCTCTGAACCCGGGGAGCTGCTTCCACATCCCGGCCCCCCGCAACCCGGGCAGGCTTTTTGATGCGCGGGAAGCAATATAGTTCAAAGTACAGAAGTACTAACTTTTTGGTTGGATAGCCTGGGTTATCCCTGATCAGTCTCCTGTCTGGATAGGGATTTCACCGTTACGTCAGGCCTGGATAACACTGGAATATCGCCCCGAATGCCCATAGCCCGGACAATAATCTCCTGTTTCAGCAGGGGCAGCTGATCTGTGATCTTCAGACCCGTATTTCTCAGCCAGCGCAGCAGCAGGTTATCGCTGTCAAACAGTCGCTCCAGCCCTTCCATTATTCCGGCCATAGCCAGGTTATTGCCCTCCCGGGAACGCTGGTAGCGGTCCAGCACCGCTTTGCTGGCAAAGTCCTCACCACGTCTGCAGGCTCTGGCAATTTCACCCGCCAGACTGGCCACATCCAGCAACCCGAGATTCGCGCCCTGCCCCGCCAGAGGATGAATGGTATGAGCCGCATCACCTATCAGAGCAACCCGCCCCCGGTGATACTGGCGTGCATGTCTTTGCCGCAGCGGGAAACAATAACGTTTGTCGGTGCCAACAACTCTGCCAAGACGGTGCTCCAGAGCTGCACCAATCGCCTTCTGAAAATGGCTGTCATCCAGCGCCATAGTCTCACTGGCTTTATCGGGGTGTAGCGACCAGACCACAGAGCAGAAATGCCGTCCATCGTCTGTAGAAGGCAAAGGCAGGAATGCCAGGGGGCCGCTATCGAGGAATATCTGCCAGGCGGTATCCTGATGGGGCTGATCCAGTTCCACTGTAGTTACAATCGCATGGTGCAGATAGTCCCACTCACGCATGGGAATTCCCGCCCAGAAGCGAGCCCGTGAGTTGGCCCCATCTGCCGCCACCAGCAGCCTTGCTCCAAGGTTCCCCCCATCTTTCAGCTGCAAAACCACACGGCCTTCTTCCCGAGCCATCCCCCGGACTTCTGTCTCTGGTAGAAGCGTGACTGAAGTGTCGGACACCCCCTGAAGCAGAACACCACGAATAATGCTGTTTTCAACAATATGGCCAAGGTCAGCGACGCCCAGCTCACGGGCAGAGAAAGAGATGTTACCGGTGCCTCCGGCATCCCACACATGCATTCCGCTGTAAGGGCTGACACGCCGGGCAACAATAGATTCCCAGGCCCCGATATTGTTCAATAGATTGCGGGAGGCTTCAGTCAGAGCGCAGACCCGGGGATCAAACTGATCCCTCTCCAGCTCTGGCATATCACCACTCAGGCTGCCGCTATCCACCAAGGCAATTTTCAGGGGTGTTCCTGCCAGGGCAAGGGCCATGGCGGTACCGGCAATACCACCACCGAGCACCAGAATATCGTAATCTTTCGTCATCTTTTCTTTCACTTACTACCCCAATCTATTGCCCCAACCCCATGGCCTGTCTGGCAAACCAGTCCCGTAGGGGGAATATCAGCTCCATGCCAAGCAACCCAAGGTTTCTGGCACCTGCCAGGGGCTTGGACGAGTTGGAAAAGAGCCTGACCACCTGATCACTGAAACCCACTGTCCGCTGCTGATCCCGGGAACGGTTCTCCACATATTCTCGCAATGTTTGAAAACTGCCAGGAGACTGTCCCTTTTGAGCGGCAGCAACCAGAAGAGAACTGAGTTCTTCAATATCCCGCAGGGAAAGGTTAAAACCCTGCCCCGCCACCGGATGCAGGCTGTGGGCGGCATTACCAAGTACCACCAGCCCCGGACGAACCTGCTCACGGACTTCTTTCAGCGCCAGTGGATAACTGAACCTCTCTCCCACCTTTTCAAAACGGCCCAGGCGATAACCAAAACGATCCTGCAACTCTGCCAGAAAATCCTCTTCCACCAGCTGTAACCGTTCTTCAGCCAGCTCTTCCGGCATGGTCCATACCAGGGCACTGTTTCCATCCGCCCGGGGCAGAAGAGCCATAGGGCCTTCATCAGTAAAACGCTCGTAAGCCACATTCTGGTGATGGCGGGCGGGGGTGACATTGGCCACGATAGCTTTCTGCTGGTAATGGGTTTCATTGCTCTGCAGACCAAGTGCAGACGCCAGCCCTGAACGGCCACCATCCGCCAGCACTACAAGGCTGGTCCGGATGGATTTCAGAGTGTTCTTATCATCGGTTTCCAGCATCATGGCGCAGCCGGAATCTGCTGGCTGGGGAAGACAGCGCATCACCCGGAGAGGACAGAGCCAGTCAATATCACTGGTGGCCCGAAGCCGGGATACAAGCACCTGTCCCAGCCAGCTGTTATCCACCACGTAACCAAGGGCAGGAACCCCGTGCTCTTCGGCATGGAGCCGGGTTATGCCAAAGTGGCCACGGTCGGAAACATGAATATTGGTAATAGGCTCAGCCCGGGAGCCAATCTCTTCCCACAGGCCAAGCTTTCGGTAAATATCCCTCGCCCCCGCTGACAGAGCCGTAGAACGGGCATCGTAACTGGGCTGCCAGATATCACTGACATCTTCCGGAAGATCCACAGCCTCAATCACGGCAAGACTCACGTCCCGGGGTAACGCCTGACTCAGGGAGATGGCAAGGGTTGCCCCCACCATACCTCCGCCGATTATCACGATATCGTATCCGGCCTGACTCATACCCTGACTCCTCGCCCCTGTTACCCTTACTAAACGTTTTGCCGACTGCTCTGACAACTCTGTTCGTCCCTTTTACAGGACGATAGAATGTGCATTTTACTCTGCCCGGCTGCGGGACAACACAGTCAGGACTGTTGACCTAAACAAAAACTTCCCTCTTTTCCGGTGTCCAACCCAGACACTACGGGCGGAGAAGAGCATACATGAAGCAGCAAATAACAACTTCCCCTCTATGGACCAGCCAGCTTGGTAAAAGAACTGCCCATGTCAGGTATGAGCAATCAAACAGCACGCAACAAAACATCAAAGCCTGCAGCGATCAGGGAAGCTTTGCTCAAAGGGCTGTAAAAAGATCTAAACTCTCACGCTTTACACCGCCGCCACCGGATGAGAGGGGCTGGTGTCGTGCAGCCTATGACTCAGTGACACGGCCCTGGATGGAAACAGCGCTTCGGTCTGGCCCCAATGCCATTCATATCTACTTCAGTAAAGGGGGATATATCCACAGGTCATCTTTCTCCGGAAACACGCCCCTGCATATTTTGATAACCGCTTACGGCAAACACCCCCCAGAAAAGGCACGGGCAACAAGTTACCAGATACTGCGCCGCTATACGCCCCATCAATTGCAGGAAGACATGGGAAAACCCAATAAACAGGGAAGAACCCCCTGGGATGAACTGGCCAGCCAGACAGATGCCGGTTCTCCAGAAAACCGTTTAACACCGGCGGCAAAAGCCATTCTTGAAGATATTCTCTTGCAAGGAGCTTCTCCGCTGGTTGTCAACAAACCTTTCACCATTTCCAGCATTCCTGCGGTAAAGCTGCTGCCTTTTCTCAGGAATGACCGCCATCTGTTGGGATTATTGCTGGAACAGGATAAGTACCTCACCGTTCGCACCATTAACCAGATACCCGGTCAGCACTGGAGTCTGTGCCCCAACCTTTTATGCGCCGCAATTTCGATAAAATCCTCACGGGATCTGGAATATTTACTGGACAGTGGTATTCAGATTGATAAATACCATTCCCCCGCCAACTGGCTGGTCACCTTTCTTCATGAGTGGCCGGAACAACCCATCTATCATTACTGCGCCACTGTCTTATATCAGTACGCAATTTTTCTGGATGACGGCATATACAACACTCTGCTGCTGGCGATACTGTCCCGATGGCAACGGGAATTTCCCAAAGCCACTCCTGAGAGAAAACAGGCTATAAGGAATTCACTGCTCTGCCTTATTCGCATAGGAAATAGTCGAACTGATCAGATACAGGTTAAACAGGATGGGAAAAGTCAGTACCAGCCGTTGGAGGATTCACTGGTTAGAATTCTCGAAAAGCAGTTCTGGCCCCTTTGGGTTGAAGCCGCCACCATGCCCGAGCTGAAAGCGGTACTGACAGCCGGGCGTGTCTGAATATAAAGAGGGAGTTAACCAGCCATTATGGCTTCAATAGCATCCACGGTTTTAGGTACATCCGCCGTCAGTATTTCACAGCCGGTATCGGTCACCAGCACATCATCCTCAATACGAATGCCAATACCTCTCCAGCGGGCATCCACATCCATATTATCCGGAGCAATATACAAACCCGGTTCAACAGTCAGAGTCATACCCGGGCTGAACAGTAATGGCTTGCCAGCTTCCTTGTGTGGACCGACATCATGGACATCCAGTCCCAGCCAGTGGCCGGTACCATGCATGTAGAAAGGCTTATAGGCTTCATCCTTAATCAACTGTTCCTTATCACCACTGAGCAGCCCAAGATCAATCAACCCTTCCACCAGCCGGGCGACAGCTGCCTTGTGAAAACCATCCCAGGGCTTGCCCGGGGCAATTTCATCAATAGCTTTCAGCTGGGCAGCCAGAACCACATCATAAAGTGCTTTCTGGTCTTCAGAAAAACGGCCATTCACCGGGAAGGTACGGGTAATATCCCCTGCATAACCATCCAGCTCACAGCCAGCATCAATCAATACCAGATCGCCGTCTTTCAGTTCACTTTTATTTTCGGTGTAGTGAAGAATGCAGGCATTCTCGCCACCACCGATAATCGTGTTATAGGCCGGGAAACGTGCGCCATTCATAGTAAACTCATGGTTGACAGCCGCTTCCAGCTGGTACTCCATGACTCCCGGGCGACACTCTTTCATGGCCCGCACATGGGCACGGGCGCTGAGTTCACCGGCAGCACGCATCATATTCTGCTCGGCAACAGATTTTATCTGCCGGCAGGCGTGTATAAGGCTGTCCCGATCGTCTATTTTCAGGGGCGCAACAGCGCCGGTACGTTCCCTGTGTTTTAGATTATCCAGCAGGCCCCAGAGGGTCTGGTCAAAGTTCTTATCCTGGCCAGGGGTGTAGTAAAGGGTTTCCCGGCCATCAAGAATGACCGGCAGATGTTTAGTCAGTTCATCAATTGTAAAGGATTGGTCAAAACCATAGTCCTCAACTGCACCTTTCTGGCCGGCACGGCGGCCATTCCATGTTTCCATGGCCGGATCACGCTTGCGGCAGAACAGGATACTCTCACCCTCTTCACGACCGGGAACCAGCACCAGCAGGGCTTCCGGTTCGTGGAAACCGGTCAGGTAGATAAAATCACTGCTCTGGCGGAAGTGGTATTCGCAATCCCGGTTACGGATTTTTTCCGAGGCACCTGGCAATACCAGGACTGCCCCATTCCCCAGTTCCTTCAGCAGCGCAGCGCGCCGCTTACCATAATTGGCTCTGTTCAGTTTCATCAGTGAATTGATTTGCTCTGCTGTTGTTGTTCACGTGCCTGCTGCGCTTCTATCCGGTTTTCACCGAACAGCATCAGGGTACCCATGCGTACATATTCACAAATTTCAAAGAAATCCTTCTCGGCATCTTCCGTATGTTCCATATCTCCAACCTCAACCTGGGCGATCTGGGCCAGGTCCGTTAACACGCCAAGAGCATCTTCCGACAGTTTATCCTGGCTGATGCCCGCCATGCCGTAACCGGAGATAAACCCTGCACACCACTGACCAAGGGCTTCGGCTCGACGACCCAAAGCTTCTTCGCTGTCCGGCAGAATCAGGTCAAAGGAGAAATCCTCAGCGCCAAGTTCCGCCAGCACCACATCATAAAATTCCAGCAATCCGGTACGGGAGTGGGGAAGAATCTCCTCCGGGACTCCCATCTGCCCGCGGGCGGTATGCAGCCAACTCTGGGGAGCCGGCCGGCTGCCCGCACTCAACAGTCCACACAACAGACCGTGCAACTGTGAAGGTGGTGTAAAGGATCGCGCTTCGACAAACAGGTCACTGAGTCTGTCGAAATCAAATGCTTCCGGTGTGTGACTGTGATCCTTCATACACATTATCTCTATCATCAATGTTGGCAGTGTACCTCATTAAACGTGAGTGATGACCCGCTCTTTTCACCACAAATACACAAAACTGATCATTCGGTTATTGTCCGTTGGCTGAAAGAGGGGATATATTTAGTATTCAAAGGATCAATAGACTGCCCGCATCATGGAACCCAGCGATCTGAACAATCTGAGCGAAAAGGTCGAAGCGCTTATCACCCTGTGCAATCGTCTGCGCCAGGAGAACCGTATTCTCCGTGCCGGCGAACAGCAGTGGAAGAAAGAGCGCGCACAGCTCATAGAAAAAAACGAAATGGCCCGCGCCCGCGTGGATGCCATGATCGGCCGTCTTAAGGCTCTGGAGCATGAATCATGAGTACCGAATTACTCAATACCACGGTCAACATCCTTGATAAGGACTACCGCATCAACTGCCCGGCTGCGGAAGAGGCCGCGCTGATTGAGGCCGCCCGCAACCTGGACAAACGCATGCGGGATATCCGTCATGGTGGCAAGGTGATTGGGGTTGAACGCATTGCGGTGATGGTTGCACTGAATGTCACCCACGAACTGCTGCAGAATAATAAAAGCAGCGACAGATACAGCATCGAAGCCCAGGAACAGATCAGCAATCTTCTGGAAAGGCTCGACGGTGCACTGAATGAAAATCACGAGCTGGAGCTGAAATCAGAAGAACCATACTGAAAAGTAAATAATCGCATGGGTATGACAGCGTTTCCTCATAGCGATTTAGCATAAGCAGGGGCTGGTCGAGGCCCCTTCGATGCCGATATAATCCCATCAAGGTTCCCTGGTCTGTACGCCAGTCTCGATACGTCCCTGAGGCTTTAATTACGCAACCCGGCGGCTCCTCGAGAGTATTGAGCGTGCATGTCCGCCCGGAGTTTACTTCGGAAGCGGAAAGCCCATGGTATTCCAGCAGCCACCACCTTGAGAGAAGTCTCTCAAGGGCAAAGACAGACAGCGGCAGAGTGGGGAGCCTTACTTTATTTCACATTTCACTGGATTACACACTTATCTGGCGACCTGGATGCCTACAAAGAACAAGTCAGCAGCTGGTAAACCCTCTATCCCACAGCTCTCTATCCAAAAGAAGGCCCAATACAAGAAAACACTTCGTCAACAACTTCGCCAAAAGCGACACAGCCTGAGTCGGGGTCAGCAGAAACAAGCCAGCCAAAACCTCCTCAAAACCCTGATCAACCACCCTGCCTACAGAAACAGCAAACACATTGCCGTGTATCTGGCCCGTGACGGCGAAATTGATCCCTGTCTTCTTATGGAAGACGCATGGAAGAAAAACAAAACCATCTACCTCCCGGTGATCGATCCGTTAAACAGGCACACGCTTACCTTTCTGCCCTGGGACAAAAATACAGCCACGGTCAAAAACAGATTCGGGATTCCTGAACCGGACCCGCGCCGACACAAGCCCCGCCCAGCATGGACACTGGACCTGATACTCCTTCCTCTCACAGGCTTTGACGCCAGCGGTCGCAGAATGGGTATGGGCGGTGGTTACTACGACCGCACATTCAACTTCATAGGCAAAGGCATACGAAGCCATGAACCCTTACTGGTGGGACTCGCACATGAATGCCAAAAGGTCAGTCAGATTCCGGTTGACAACTGGGACATACCGCTGTCGGGTATTGCGACCGATTGTTATTATTATTAATCTTCGAGTGCACATCTCTGTACTAAAGAAGCTCTGCACTAATTTGCACTAAACTAATTTGCACTAAAGAACTCTGTGCTAAAAAGCAGCGCTAAAGGACAGCTCTTCAGCCAAGTATCTGGGCTGTTGCTGTTGTTACAACGCCAAGGGCAAACAGCACCATTACTAAATTAACCGGGTCAAGTCTAAGCATTATTCCCTCCAGGAAAAGCACTGACTTCGGCATCCTGCCCCGGGGAATCCGGCTTTATCATCCATGAGATTCAGCAATCTGCTGAATTACACATAATTTACATTTACACATATCAGTTTAAGCACGAACAATGCCAATCTGATACTTACCTTTAGTCGTACAAATAATACCCCTATCTGTATGAAAATTATGTGACTTGATGCAAGAAAAGCTAAAGTACACCAAGCTGATTTTTAAACACCTTGTGCACTTTATATAACAGTGTCAGCCTAAGAACAGTTCATATGCACTGTTACTGCTCTCTTCCCAATAATGGTAGCCAATCTCTTCCAGGAAAGCGGGTATCTGGTCACGTTCACCTTCTGGCACCTGCATACCTACAACCACCCGACCATATGCGGCACCATGGTTACGGTAGTGGAACATGGAAATATTCCAGCGATTCCCCACACGATTCAGGAAATTCAGCAGTGCACCCGGGCGCTCCGGGAATTCAAAGCGGTACACCACTTCATCCTGAACTGCCGGTGCATGGCCACCCACCATATGGCGAACGTGGAGTTTTGCCATCTCGTTATCGGTCAAATCCTGTACAGGATAACCGACATCGGTCAGACCGCCAGTCAGACGCTCCCGGGTTTCCGTTTCCGGATGCATCTGTACACCTACAAAAATATGGGCATCGCTGTTATCAAAATAGCGGTAGTTAAATTCGGTAATACTGCGCTTTCCGATGGTTTCGCAGAAACGCCGGAAACTGCCGGGCCTTTCAGGGATTGTTACCGCAAGAATCACCTCACGACCCTCACCCAGATCTGCCCGTTCCGAAACGTAACGCAGGCGATCAAAGTTAATATTGGCGCCACTGGCAATAGTGACCAGGTTCTGGCCGGAGACCTTTTCACGCTCTACATACTTTTTCAATCCTGCTGTCGCCAGAGCACCGGCCGGTTCAGTTACAGAACGGGTGTCGTCAAACAGGTCTTTCACCGCCGCGCAGATTTCATCGGCGCTGACTGTGATCACCTCATCCACACATTCACGACAGATGCGGAATGTCTCTTCACCAATCTGGGCAACCGCTACGCCATCGGCGAATAAACCGACCTGGGGCAGAACAACACGCTCATCCGCGTCCATGGCCGCTTTCAGACAGGCGGACTCTTCATACTCAACTCCGATTACCCGGGTATCCGGACGCAGGTATTTCACATAAGCCGCAATACCGGCAATCAGGCCACCACCGCCAACAGGAACAAAAACAGCGTCCAGTTCTTCAGGGTGTTGGTGCAGTAGCTCCATACCGATAGTGCCCTGACCAGCAATGGTGTCCACATCATCGTAGGGATGGATAAAGCTCAGGCCTTCTTTTTCTACCAGGGTCAGGGCATGGACCAGGGACTGGTCAAAACTGTCCCCGTGCAACACAACTTCTCCACCACGGGCACACACGGCCTTAACCTTGATATCCGGCGTGGTGGTAGGCATAACAATCACTGCCCGAATACCCAGCTTGTTTGCGGAGAGGGCTACACCCTGAGCATGGTTACCGGCAGAGGCGCAGACAACACCTTTTTTCAGTTCCTCGTCCGACAACTGAACAATCTTGTTGTATGCCCCACGAATCTTGAAGGAAAACACCGGCTGCAGGTCTTCACGCTTGACCATTACGGTATTGCCCAGCTTCTCGCTAAGGAAGGGAACCGGATGCAAAGGGGTTTCAACAGCCACGTCATAAACACGGGCCTCAAGGATTTTCCTGATGTACTGGGTAGGCATAGCCGAGCGGGTCACTCTTATCTGTTCTGTTTATGGGCCATAGAAGCATAATCATTGTACTGAACAGGGTGGCTGCTTACCTAACCCTTTTATAAAGAAAAGTTAAGCTTCCTAAAAGACGTAACCTTTCCACTCAGCAACTTCAAATACTCGGATGATACCAGACCTCAACCCTGCGGTTCCGCACGCGGGACTCTGCGTCTACTGCTTCTCCAAGGGGCATAAAGGAACCCAGACCCACCAGGGCAACCCGACCACGGTCTATACCGGAACGCATCAGTTCACGATAGACAACCTGACTGAGCAGACGGGAGAATAACTCCGCCTTGCCCGGATTGGCCCTCTCTCCGGCAAAGCCCACCAGTTTCAGTTTTCCGGGATTCTTTTCCAGAAACTCTTTCAGACGACGAATATCCTTCAACGCTTTGTTATCCAGTTGGGCTTTGCCTTCACGGAAGCGGAAACTCACCGTCAGCTGTTTCATTCCCTCTACAGTGCGCACATAAAATTGCGGCGCGGCTCAATACCCACCACCTGCTCCGCCGAAGGGTGCAGCAGGTCACCAAAGCTCATCAGCTTCTGGTACTCACTGCCTTTTACCGGCCTTGAAGAGGCCACAATATCCGCCTGACCTTTAGCCAGTGCTGCGGCTGAACTCCCCCCCCAGTCCCCCAACATGGCAGCAATTTTTATTATCTTCTTCATTTCCAGGCTGATGACAGCGTCATCTCCCCAGAACTTTTTCTCTACCCGGTTTATTTATTACTCTCACCTGCACTCTTTACGTATAATTCCGTCCGCCTACCTTTCTACCCAGGAACCACCATGACCCAGGACGAACTCAAACAGGCCGTCGCACAGTCTGCACTGGATTACATTCTTCCCCATCTCGAAGACAACATGATTATCGGTATTGGAACTGGCTCTACAGCCAATTTTTTTATCGACGCACTGGCAAAGGTAAAGGATCGTTTTGATGGCGCGGTTGCCAGCTCCGAAGCCAGTGCCCAGCGCCTGAAAGATCATGGCATTCTTGTGTATGACCTGAATTCGGTTTCTGAACTGCGCTTCTACATAGATGGTGCGGACGAAGCCAACGAGCACCTGCACCTTATTAAAGGTGGCGGCGCAGCCCTGACCCGGGAAAAGATTGTGGCAGCCGTGGCCAAAGAGTTTATCTGTATTGCCGACGGCTCCAAGAAAGTTGATGTCCTCGGCCGCTTCCCCCTGCCTGTTGAAGTGATTCCCATGGCCCGCAGTCATGTAGCCCGCCAACTTGTCGCCCTGGGTGGTGACCCGGCCTACCGTGAAGGTGTGGTTACCGATAACGGCAATATCATTCTGGATGTATGGAATATGTCCATTACCGATCCCATCGGCCTGGAGAATTCCATTAACCAGATTACCGGTGTTGTCACCAACGGCCTGTTTGCCAGCCGCCCGGCGGATATTCTTTTACTGGGAACTGAATCCGGCGTTCAATCTATAAAAGACTGACAGAAACTGTGGCTTTATAAAGGCGCTGGCCATTGGTCAGCGCCTTTTTATTAGGCGCTTTTTGGATAATCGCCGAAAGATAAACAGTTAATTAACAGCACAGTTCAGAAATAAAAAAACCACATAGACAAAGTATTATTAGTTTTTTCCTCTAATAAATGCACAAAACAAGAGCACTAAATCCTGAATTAATCTTTGAACAAAAAGTCAAGCCACAGTTTTCGCTCTCTGTTATCGTTAGTTTTTTTCCTGTATAACGTTTCTGTTGCAGAAAAAAATGTTGCATCAAGACAACAAACACAAATAACACCTACAGGTAAGAGCAGAATAATGAAAAACACTTTCCGCATTGCTGCAGCCAGCGCGGCTGTTGCGCTGGCCATGATCGCTGGCTGTTCCCAGCAGGAAGAAGCCAAAACAGAGGCTGTAACCAAAGCTGAACCTGCAACTATCAAGATTGGCCTGGCTGGCCCTGTGACCGGTCCCGTTGCCCAGTATGGCGACATGCAGTTTATCGGTGCCAAGGCCGCTATCGAACAGATTAACCTGGCCGGTGGTATAGACGGCGCCAGGCTGGAAGGTGTTGTTTACGATGACGCCTGCGATCCCAAACAGGCCGTGGCCGTTGCCAACAAAATCGTAAACGATGGCATTAAATATGTTGTTGGCCACCTGTGCTCCTCCAGCACCCAGCCCGCTTCTGATATTTACGAAGATAACGGCGTACTTATGGTCACCGCCGCTTCCACCAGCCCTGACATCACTACCCGTGGTTACCAGCTGATATTCCGTACCATCGGCCTTGACAGCATGCAGGGTCCCACTGCCGCTAAGTACATCCTGGGTTCTATAAAGCCTGAACGTGTCGCTGTTATCCACGACAAACAACAGTACGGTGAAGGCCTGGCCACTGCCGTACGTGATGAACTGACCGCCGCCGGTACCAATGTTGTTCTGTTTGAAGGCGTGACCGCTGGTGATAAAGATTTTTCCGCTCTGGTTGCCAAGCTGCAGAAAGAAAATGTGGACTTTGTTTACTACGGTGGTTACCACCCCGAACTGGGCCTGATTCTGCGTCAGAGTGCTGAGTCCGGCCTGAGCGCCAAGTTTATGGGCCCGGAAGGCGTGGGTAACAAGGATATCTCCGCCATCGCCGGTCCGGCCTCTGAAGGCCTGCTGGTGACCCTGCCCAGAAGCTTTGACCAGGACCCCGCCAACCAGAAGCTGGTTGAATACATTACCGGCAAAGGCGAAGACGCTTCCGGCCCGTTCGTATTCCCCGCTTACTCCGCCGTTCAGGTCATGGCTGATGGCATCAAGATGAACGGTGACTCTCCTGAAGCCGTTGCCAAGGCAATGCGCAGCACCAGCTTCAAGACACCCACCGGTGAACTGGCCTTTGACGACAAGGGTGACCTGAAAGACTTCAGCTTTGTTGTTTATGAATGGCACCAGGACGGAACCAAAACTCCCCTGAACTAAGCCTTCAGATAAACATTCCGGCAGGTGAAAGCCTGCTGGTTACACCGATGCTTAGACGGCCTGGGTTCAGAGGGCTGTTTCAAACGCCAGGATGGCGTGATAGCGACTCAATCGCCAGGTTTCGCTCATGCAAATCCGGTACTTCCACCACCCATGGTGGTCGCATGGACGCCTCGCTGGAGCGGAAACAGCCCTCTGAATTCAGGCCGTTTGCACTGATATTCATGCAATATTCACGACAATAAGAAAGCAGTAATTTATGCCAGACGCCGTTTATTATTTTATTCAGCAGGTGCTGAACGGCCTGACCCTGGGCAGCACCTACGCCCTGATCGCTATAGGTTATTCACTCGTCTATGGCATTATCGGAATGATCAACTTCGCCCACGGCGAGGTGTATATGATCGGCAGTTATGTGTCGTTCATTGTCCTGGCCGGACTCGCCATGATCGGCATCGACAGTGTCACTCTGATGCTGGTTGCCGCGTTTGTTATAAGCATCATTATTACCAGTACCTACGGCTATTCCATTGAACGCGTCGCCTACCGGCCACTGCGGGGCGGGAATCGTCTTATTCCCCTGATCTCCGCCATCGGCATGTCCATCTTCCTGCAGAATTATGTGCGTCTGGCCCAGGGTTCCCGGGATATCGCCATGCCCAGCCTGATCACCGGTGGCTTCTCCTTTGGTGCTCCGGAGGGTTTCCAGGCGTCGATATCCTGGATGCAGATCATTATTTTCGCCATCACCTTTATCAGCATGACCGCTCTTACCCTGTTTATCTCCAAATCACGTCTCGGCCGTGCCTGCCGGGCCTGTGCTGAAGATATGGGCATGACTGGCCTGCTGGGCATTAATACCAACAATGTGATTGCCGTCACCTTTGTGCTCGGCGCAGCTCTCGCTGCCGTGGCCGGTGTACTGCTCAGCCTCTATTACGGTGTTATTAATCCATATATCGGCTTCCTCGCTGGCCTGAAAGCCTTTACCGCTGCCGTGCTCGGCGGTATCGGCAGCATTCCCGGCGCCGTGCTCGGTGGTTTACTGCTGGGCTTAACCGAATCCATGACCTCCGGTTATTTCAGTTCCGAATACAAAGATGTTGTCGCCTTTAGCCTGTTGATCCTGATTCTACTGTTCCGCCCGTCAGGCATCCTCGGTAAGCCGGAGGTGGAAAAAGTATGAATGCTCCTCTTGTGAATATTGCCAACCTTAAAAACGCACTGATCACCTCTGTCGTATTTCTGATTCTTGCCAGCTTTATGATGGGGGTTCAGCTTGTGCCTTCCGGTACCGGGCTGACAGTTGAGTTTTCCGACCCGGTCAGGCTGGAAGCACTGGGTATCGCCCTGGTGCTGTTATTCCTGTTCCAGCTGTTCCGTGATTTCATTACCGGCGGCTGGCAAAAAGTAAAATCCACACTGCCCCTGCCCGAGCACGGCCTTGCGGAAACTCTGCAGGATAAAGCCGAGCAGCATCCCCGTATGAAACAGCTGGTGCTTTGCTTTCTGGTTGCAGGTCTGCTGGTATGGCCTTTTCTGGTATCCCGTGGCTCCGTAGACCTTGCCACCTTGGCGCTGATCTATGTGATGCTCGGCCTGGGCCTGAATATTGTTGTGGGTCTGGCCGGCCTGCTCGACCTGGGTTATGTGGGATTTTACGCCGTTGGCGCTTACGGTTACGCCTTGCTGAATCAGTACTTTGGTCTGGACTTCTGGAGCTGCCTGTTAATCAGCGGGTTTATCGCTGCCTTCTTTGGCTTTATTCTCGGTTTCCCGGTTTTACGGCTGAGGGGGGATTATCTCGCCATTGTAACCCTGGGTTTTGGTGAGATTATCCGCATTCTGCTGAACAACTGGACGGCCATTACCGGCGGTCCCAACGGTATCAGCCAGATTCCCAAACCCACCCTTTTTGGGCTGGAGTTTTCCCGGACGGCAAAAGTAGAAGGGAATATTCCTTTCCATGAATTTGTCGGCATTGAGTATTCCAGCGAATACAAGGTTATCTTCCTCTACCTGCTGGCCGTACTGCTGGTGATTGCCACTATCTGGGTCATTAACAGACTGCTGCGTATGCCTATTGGCCGGGCCTGGGAAGCCCTGCGGGAAGACGACATTGCCTGTCAGTCCCTGGGCATGAACAAGACTGCCATAAAACTTTCCGCCTTTACCATTGGCGCGGCTTTTGCCGGTTTTGCCGGAACCTTCTTTGCCGCGCGCCAGGGTTTTATCAGTCCAGAGTCGTTCACCTTTATTGAATCTGCCATCATCCTGGCCATTGTCGTACTGGGAGGCATGGGCTCACAGATGGGTGTCGTACTTGCTGCGGTCATTATGACGGTGCTGCCGGAGCTGGCCAGGGAATTCAACGAATACCGCATGTTGATGTTCGGCCTGTTAATGGTGTTTATGATGATCTGGCGACCTGCCGGTCTTATGCCCATGAAGCGTCCCCATATCGCCCTTCGCAAGAGCGAGAAGCCGACGCCTTCAACCCAGACAGAACAGCCCGCCCGGGCGGCCTGAGAACCGACATGAGCATAATGAAATGAGCAGTAAACCGAATCACAACACTCTGCTTGAGGTCGAAGACCTGACCATGCGCTTTGGCGGCCTTGTGGCAGTGAACAAGGTGCGCCTGAATATTCAGGACGGACAGATTGTCTCCATTATCGGCCCCAACGGTGCGGGCAAAACAACAGTTTTCAACTGCCTGACCGGGTTCTATAAACCGTCTGAAGGGCGGATTCGTTACCGGGGCGATAATATTACCGGGAACAAAAACCACGAGATTTCCCGCAAAGGTATTGTCCGCACCTTCCAGCATGTACGCCTGTTTAAAAGCATGACCGTGCTGGAGAACCTGCTGGTTGCCCAGCACCGACACCTGAACACCAACCTGCTTTCCGGCCTACTCAAAACACCGTCGTACAAAAAGAGTGAACAGGAAGCGTTGGACCAGGCCGCCTTCTGGCTGGATAAAGTCAATCTGACCGAGTTTGCCAACCGGGATGCTGGCAATCTGGCCTATGGCCAGCAACGCCGACTGGAAATTGCCCGCTGCATGGTGACCCGCCCTGACCTGCTTATGCTTGATGAACCCGCCGCCGGACTGAATCCCCGGGAAACAGAAGAGCTGGATCAGCTGATCTGCGAACTGCGGGACCACCACAATGTCTCCGTGCTGCTGATTGAGCATGATATGAAGCTGGTGATGGGTATCTCAGACCATATCTATGTGATCAACCAGGGCACCCCTCTGGCGGATGGCCTGCCGGAACAGATTAAAAACAATCCCGATGTTATCAAAGCCTACCTGGGGGAAGCGTAATGCTGTCGATTGAAAACGTTTCCGCCCACTACGGCAAAATCCAGGCCCTGGACGATATCTCCGTGTCTGTTGAAAAGGGTGAGATTGTTACCCTGATCGGCGCTAACGGTGCGGGTAAAAGCACTCTGCTGATGACCTTGTGCGGCGACCCTCAACCCAGCAGTGGCCGCATAGTGTTTGAAGGTCAGGATATGACCGACTGGAACACGCCGGAAATTATGCGTTCCGGCATTGCCATAGTGCCGGAAGGGCGCCGGGTGTTCTCCCGCCTGACTGTGGAAGAAAACCTGGATATGGGCGGCTTCTTTGAAACCAAAGAGCGCAAAGAGGAGATGCTCGCCCATGTACTGGAGCTTTTCCCTCGCCTGAAAGAACGTTTCGACCAGCGCAGCGGCACCATGTCCGGCGGTGAACAGCAAATGCTGGCCATTGGACGGGCACTGATGAGCCGACCAAAGCTGCTGCTTCTGGATGAACCATCCCTCGGGCTGGCGCCCATTATTATCCAGCAGATTTTCAATATCATTGAAAAACTGCGGGAAGAAGGTATGACTATCTTCCTGGTAGAACAGAACGCCAACCAGGCCCTGCGTCTGGCAGATCGTGGCTATGTACTGGAGAATGGCCGGATTGTAATGGCCGACAGCGGTCAGAATCTGCTGGTTAATGATGATGTGCGTAAAGCCTATCTGGGTGCTTGAAAGCCAGGCTGTGTTCTCAATTAACCTTCTGCCGGAACTGTTTTCTGGCAGAAGATTAAATCCCGGATATTATTAGCTGCCCTGAGAATAAAAAAGGGTAGCCCGTGTCGCAAAGAGCATTCGTTAATTGCGTCTACTGCAAAATTATTAATAACAGCCTGCTCAGGTTGCCGCTGTGGCCTCTTCTGTACGGCATCCTTTTATTCTGCGCTACCCATAATGGATCGGCTCAGGCAGCCTTTTACCATGATACCCTTCCCTCTGGCGAAGCCAGAAAGGAAATCGAAGATAAAGAGAAGTTTCCTTTCCTGTTCAAAGACGTAATAACTTATATGGCGCTTACTCACTCTGCCGCCCTGGAGCAAGACTCAGGATATTTTATTCAAATATCAGATGATTACGGCGCTGTCGGGATGGTGATAACCTACTCCCTGAAAGTCCCCGGGTTCCGAATGTTTCCGATAGAATCCTCCTGCCATCCTGCCGATTCCGACTCTGTTTCTTTCCTGCTGAATTCCATCGCCGCCAATCTGAGAGCGATTCAGAAAGACCGACACCTTGATGTCATCATGCTTAAACCTGGTCCTGCCAGACAACGGATACCTGTGATTACTGTTCATTCCAAAAAACACACATACTTTCTGCATATCAACATGCATCTTCCAGAAGAAGACAAGAAAACAGAAATCAACAAAGGAGCCTCATCTTCAACAGGGCCTGATATTCATAAATCTGAATGGATAACAACTCGATTTTTGCGAACCGCTGATTCAGCCCTTCAGGCTCTGGTCCATCGCATACTACCGCTAAAACTAAAGAATACCGGTTCTCCGGAAGGGAACTCAAAATCACCCGATACTGATGACGACCTGTCTTTAATTTACCAGTGTCGCGGTTACTCCTTTTACACTTATAACAGTCCGTTACCCGACATCCAGATAGCGGATAGAGAACAGATAGCCTCCAGCCTTTGCCTTATGCCACAAACTCCACAAGCATACGACCATAGTCCTCCATATTACTATCCCGTTTTTGTACACAAAAGTTCATTACCCGGAGATTCAGGTTTTGGAGTTTTTACCCTTAGCGCAATTCCTAAAGGAGAATACATAGGGCTTATTACCGGTAGCACCCGAAAGCTCCAAAAACCTCACAGATTCGGCGGTCCTGAAGACACCCATAAGATTTTGATTAACTACCCCAGGAAATCCTGGGATCTGGTGCTTGAGCCAGACGCGGAAACCCCCTTCCGCTGGCTGAACAAAGCATATAATTCCCTGTCGCCCCATCACTCTCCTGCGCCAAACGTAACCCTTTCTACACCCTGGGCTATTTCCCAGAAACAAAAACAGGACAAGCATGTCACAATGGTTCAGGCGATTACAGATATTCCTGAGTATGGAGAACTGCTGTTCAGCTATGACACTTATTATGACTCTGGAAAACAACCGCTCACCAAAAACACAGGAAAAACTAGAGCTATACTTCCCCACTCTGTTCATCCAATAAAACAAAAGAGATAGGTCATGGAATGCTTAATATGAAATACCACAGGTTCCTTATTATTCATTTCTTTATCACCGTTTTATTATTTACAACCTCGCCAACCTCATATGGCACAGGTACAGGATGGAAAAAAGCTGACTTTCCTGAAAGCGACACAAAAGCAGAAGAAGAGACCGGACTGATCTACCATATACGCTCCCCCCAAAATACGGGAGAACCTGTCTGCTTTGCCCTGACTCTGGACAGCAGTAAACAATCAATCATGGAAAACTGGCTGCAATCGGCCTCTTCTCCAAAGGAATCCAGTGCTCCTATTTCTGAAGAATTCTCCGAGATATTAAAAACAGGTTTAAGAATGCTCACTAATGGAATTGCCAACATAGTAACAAGAGTGTCTTTTGAAGAAAATTTAACGTCACTACTGATTTATTACTATGAAATAGGAACAGATCAATACGCATACTCTGAGGAGATTCAACTGCACCAAAGTTTGGTCCAGGAAAATAACGACCAGGGAGTAATTGAAGATACCCTTAAGAACCTCGCATTTCTAAAACACTTCAACCATGCTCTGGAAGAAAAAGATAAACAAAGCCTCAAGAAAGTAGAAAGTAAAGTGGCATGTGTCGCAGAAGCTGATTCTACAGAAGAGAATGAACATACACCTTCATCAAATCATGACAATATTCAGGAAGAGCAGGCAACGGTTTCTTCTACCGTAGAAACCCCACCCAGCTCTCCGGAACAACCACCAGAAAGCCCTGCACAGAAAAAACCACCAACCTTTGCAGACAAATTCCTGGCCTTAAATGCCCGGGTCAAAAGTCACCATCTCGAAGTCACTGAAGTTGAGCGACAGCTGCTGGCTTTAATTCAAGAGGAAGAAAAACCCGAAGACATTATGGCCAGCAATACAATTGACGGTGCACTGAAAGAACCTTCAACGGCACCTCCCAGTCAACCGGATATCCAAAAACGGACAACACGACGATCCAACTCTCTCCCTAGCAGCCCTTGCACAAAATTGCGGTGTTACAGCGCCAGGCATTTCCAGCGTGGTGAAGAGTTGAGAGTCAGGGCTTACCCCCTTCCCCGAAAAGAAAAAATAAGCGATATATTCAGGCACAGGCTGACCTTCTTCAGTTCACAGCCCAATATTCCTTATATATTGGCCAGCAGGATGATTTATATAGAAAACATCCGGGGAAAAGGCTCCCCCAATATTACGATCAACCGCGAGGAACCGGAAGTGATTGATAATGAAGAGCAATGGACGGTAACTGCCACCCTTATGGATGATGTTCCGAAACACTGTCCCCTGATAATGAATTACCGGAGAAAACTGAGTAACCGCTCTCAACCACGAGTTAAATGACAAAATTCCGTCAACCCAGACTGATTTCCAGCGTTTTCCTGCCAAGACATCTGCCCGAACAGGAATTCCGGCAGTTTTCCCAGGGAAAAAGGGACTGACCGGGGAAGCCAGTCCCTTTACCTATACTGAGCAATACGTGAGATGTTTGTTGTACACGGAGCAGTACCCATGAATGACCACAAAAACCGTCTGACCAGGCCGGAGCTGATTCTGTTATTCAGCGCCCTTACCATTATGACCCTGTCCCTGATCGCCCTGATACGGGGTATCTGACTCAACCGGACACATTGGGCGTTACCCTCAACACCTCTTCAATCGTCGTCAGCCCTGCGGCGATTTTCTGCGCACCCCCTAACCTCAGGGTGTGCATGCCGTTACGGATAGCCGCTTTTCGCAACTTATCCACATCACAGCCACTGCTCAACTGCTCCCTCACAGGCCCCTCCAACTGCATAATTTCATATACGCCAGCCCTGCCCTTATAACCGGTATTTCTGCAATTCAGGCAACCTACGGGCTTTGCCCCCATGGCTGGCGGCTCCGCCACCCAGGGTTTGGTCAACCCGGCCCAGGCATCCTTATCAACAGGTGCCGGCTGTTTGCAGTCCGGGCACAGGGTGCGCACAAGACGCTGGGCCATAACACCAAGCACAGTTGCCCGAATCAGGTATTCCGGTACGCCAAGTTCCATTAAACGGGTAATCGCTGAAGGGGCATCGTTTGTGTGCAAAGTAGAAAGAACAAGGTGACCGGTAAGGGCCGCCTGGATAGCCATTTCGGCCGTTTCCAGATCCCGAATCTCCCCCACCATAATGATGTCCGGGTCCTGTCGTAAAAGCGCCCGAACACCACTGGCAAAGGTAAGGTCAATATTGTGCTGTACCTGCATCTGGTTAAACGACGGCTCTACCATTTCGATAGGGTCTTCGATGGTACAGACATTCACTTCCGATGTTGCCAGCTCTTTCAGGGTGGAATAAAGCGTGGTTGTTTTACCAGAACCAGTGGGACCGGTGACCAGCACAATACCATTGGGCTGACCAACCATACTGTGCCAGCGACGGTCGTCATCTTTAGAGAAGCCAAGGTCACGGAAACTTCGCAGCAGCACATCCGGATCAAAGATACGCATCACCATCTTTTCACCAAATGCGGTCGGCAGGGTTGAAAGACGCAGCTCCACCTCATTGCCCTCCGTGGAACGGGTTTTTAACCGGCCATCCTGGGGCTTGCGTTTTTCGGCCACGTTCATGCGTCCAAGAATCTTTATACGACTGTTTACTGCCGCCAGCACTTGAGCGGGCATTTCATAAACCGTATGAAGGACGCCGTCTATTCGAAAACGGATATGCCCTTTTTCCCGCCGGGGTTCAATATGAATATCACTGGCCCGCTGGGAGAAAGCGTACTGCAGCAGCCAGTCCACAATGTTAATGATGTGCTGGTCGTTGGCATCCGGGGCCTGGGCATTACCCAGTTCCAGCATCTGTTCAAAGTTGCTGGTGTTGATAGCATTAACGCCATCTTCCCTGGTCGCACCGGTAATGGAGCGTGCCAGTTTATAAAACTCTGCCGTATACCGTCGAACTTCAGCCGGGTTACTGACTACACGACGGATATCCCGCCTGTTAATATGGCGCAGGTTATCTTCCCAGCCGGTATGCCAGGGCTGGGCACTGGCTACCACTATTTCCCGTTCATTCACCTCTACTGCCAGAATCTGGTGACGCTGGGCATAGGCCATGGACATCAGGGGAGTCACAGAGGCTGAATCAATCTTCAACGGATCAATATGGAAGAAAGGCTGATCCGCAGTTTTCGCAAGCCAACGGGTAAGCTGGCTCAGATCCAGAGGTTTACCTGGACGCTGACAATCTTCCAGTCCCAAATCAGCGAGATATTCCAGGGGATGCAGGCGCGCCTGCTCGGCATTGCGCCTGCGGGAAAGAATATCCTCGACCTGCTGGCGAGTAAGCAGGCCATCCTGCTCCAATCCCCGCACAATCTGGGACAAATCCAGCATATAGCCTTCGTTAACAACGGACTGGGCTGAGCATTTATCGCTCTCTTTCGGCTGCATATCCGCAGCGCCCCCCTTGAGAGACTGCCTGTAATTTTGTTTTTTTTGCACTGGTTTTCCGACGGCTGTTCTGCATCCAAAGTAATTAAATGAGTTATTGTTCTGCTATTCGAGACTACCGGGACTGCTAAGCCCCGGCAAGCCGGTAACCTCTCTCAGCCTTGCTAAGGTCTCCGGGAGAGAGAATGACCCCCATCTCCAGCAGCTCCTGCCTTAATTTATCGGCCAGGCTGGCCAGAGCCTGTTCATCTCCGCTCTTGAGCTCCAGCTCCAGTTCGGAAATAACATCCGTTTTACCGCCGGCACGAACTTCACCCCGGTCAAGGGCCAGCTCAACCTGTGATCCCTGCCAGGCAATATCTATCACCTTACGCCGAAAGTTGGTCTGAAATACTGGCTGAAGAGCCTGAAGGTTTACCGATTCCAGATTTTCCGGCCAGACACTCTGCAGAAGACCGGTATTCAGGCTGGGGGACTGGAGATCCCACTCCCACTCCTGGCGACGGCTCAAACCGTTTTCACTTACCCCCTGGGTCTTCAAGGTCTGGATATAACGCCCATTATTATTGCGAATACGCAGAGCCACCCGTAGCCGGCTGAGGGCTTTATCCGGGGTATCAAAGTAAGTGTTTCCCAACTCAAGCTCACTTACGGCCATATCCCGTAAAGTGGAGGCTTCCAAAACCCGGCCATGGTCAGCGGGGTTAAACAGCAGTTTAAGTTCAGTTTCACAGCCCATGGCTGACTCCGGACAACGGCTTTTAATGGGCCAATACTACTGTTCTCACCCCAAGTCTTCATCCATTTAACCACCTTTTATAACAATGTCAGCAAGGGGTAACACCCCTGTCACCATCTCTGTACAGAGAAAATCTACCGCCCGGCAAATTAGCTTTTATACTCTCAGCTCAACAATAACCACAACCACAAGGTGCACGATGCCCCCGAAACATCTGCTCTCAAGTGTGTTTGGCCGATCGCCTATAGGGCCGATCCAACAGCATATCGCCAGTGCCCATAACGCTGCGGCTCTGCTGGATGCCTTTTTCGCGGCTGTTATCGACGGTAACTGGATTGAAGCCGAAAACATCCAGCAGCGCATTGCTGCCTTTGAGAAAGAAGCGGATGAAATCAAAAAGAATATACGCCTTTCCCTGCCCAGCAGCCTGTTCCTTCCTGTTCCCAGAACCGACCTTCTGGAGCTGATTACCGTCCAGGACAAGGTTGCCAACCGGGCCAAGGATATTGCCGGCATAGTACTTGGTCGCCAGATAAGTATTCCTGAAGCCATTCGGGACAGCTTTCAGCACTATGTCAGGCGAACCATAGATACCTCCGCCCAGGCCCTTAAAGCCATTAATGAACTGGATGATTTACTGGAAACCGGCTTTCGCGGGCGGGAAGCCGATATTGTTGCAACCATGGTGGAAGAACTTAACGCCATAGAAAGCGAGACCGATATTTTGCAAATCCAAATACGCAGGACATTGTTTTCCATAGAAAAAACCATACCTCCGGTAGAAGTCATGTTTCTGTACCAGATCATTGAATGGGTAGGTGACCTTGCCGACCGGGCATCACGGGTCGGGGATTACCTGCACATTTTACTGGCCCATTAACTGTTGCGGATATATCGTCGATGTCGATTATTGCGGAATATGGAGTGATACTGCTGGGTCTGGCCTGTTTTTTTGGCTTCTTTATGGCCTGGGGGGTAGGCGCCAACGACGTGGCCAATGCCATGGGAACCTCTGTGGGT
Source organism: Parendozoicomonas sp. 209JJ7-1 (assembly GCF_058147085.1). Classification (NCBI taxonomy): domain Bacteria; kingdom Pseudomonadati; phylum Pseudomonadota; class Gammaproteobacteria; order Oceanospirillales; family Endozoicomonadaceae; genus Parendozoicomonas; species Parendozoicomonas sp. 209JJ7-1. The sequence goes on from NZ_JBYVJU010000004.1 coordinate 203,085, forward strand.
TCCAAGGCCTTGACCATTCGCCAGGCTATTATGATCGCCATTGTTCTGGAGTTTGCCGGCGCTTTTCTGGCCGGCGGATCGGTCACCTCAACAATCCGCAAAGGCATTATTGACCCCACCATGCCGGAGCTGCTGGCCCATCCTGAGCTACTGATTTACGGCATGCTGGCCGCGCTGCTGTCCGCTGGTTCCTGGCTTCTGGTAGCTACACACTATGGCTGGCCAGTGTCCACTACCCACTCCATTGTCGGGGCGATTGTCGGATTTGCTGTTGCGGGCATAGGCCATGAGGCCATCAAGTGGAGCAGTGTTACCTCCATTGTCAGCTGCTGGGTTATCTCTCCGCTGTTTTCAGGCATGTTGTCATTTCTGGTGTTCAACTCCGTACAAAAGCTGATACTTAACACCTCCGACCCCTTTGCCAGCGCCAAACGGTATATACCCTTCTACACCTTTCTGGTTGGTTTTATGATCTCCATGGTGACCCTTACCCGGGGTCTCAGCCACCTTGGACTTGATATAACTATTTTCAAAGCTGTTGTTATGGCCACCATGATTGGTATTTTGCTGATGGTGATCGGAATCATTGCCCTCAGCCAGATTCATAAAGATAAAAAAGCTGATCTCTCTTTTCACTTTTCCAGCGTCGAAAAAGTCTTTGGCACCATGATGATTTTCACCGCCTGCGCCATGGCCTTCGCCCACGGCTCCAATGATGTCGCCAACGCTGTCGGGCCACTGGCCGCCGTAGTGAATGTTGTACAGAGCGGCGGGGATATCAGCGTACGAACGAGCATGCCCAGCTGGGTGCTGCTGGTCGGAGCCGGAGGCATTATTATTGGCCTGGCCACCTATGGCCATCGGGTTATGGCTACCATCGGTAAACACATTACCGAACTCACACCCAGTCGGGGCTTTGCCGCAGAACTGTCCGCCGCCACAACCGTTGTTCTGGCTTCGGGTACCGGGCTACCGGTTTCCACAACCCATACCCTGGTTGGCGCGGTGCTTGGTGTTGGCCTTGCGCGGGGTATTGGCGCGTTGAATCTCCAGGTAATCGGAACCATATTCTTGTCCTGGTTGGTCACACTTCCGGCCGGAGCAATCCTTGCCATAATCTTCTTTCATATTTTTCGGGCGATCTTTGGATAAAGTCTGCACTTTACCCCTTGGCAGAGGAAAAACAGGCTGGCATAGTCGTTTTTAATCCAGGCAACAACAAGAATAAAACTATGGATGCTCCGAAGCAGCAGACCAGCGCAGGTCTGAAGTGGCTGGGTTTCACCACCCGTATCCCCCTCGTTCACACCCGTATATGCTGGCCCGAATTTATTCAGGGCAATTTCGTATCTGCAGCCACAGCGCTGGCACTGGTTCCCCTGCTAACAACCTATTTCGGCCTTAGCTTTGAAGAAGCTATTGCTATGTCTTTCCTGCATTCAATGCTGCTCAGTGTATCCTGGTGGCTTTTCGGGGAACCCTATGCGCCAGGCTGGGTAACTCCCGCCCTGCCCTTTGTGCTTACCGCTGTTTTGTCCGATCCATCGGACTCTCCCACCGAACGTATCCAGATGATGACAGCCATGTCCCTGGATTTTGCCCTGATGATGCTGATTCTCGGGGTGACCGGAATAGGGAGTAAATTAATCAGGGTCATTCCTGACGTTCTGAAAGGGGCCATTATTCTGGGAGCCGGTCTTGCAGCTTTTATTAATGTGTTCGACTTTTCAGTGGAGAAGAATATTTTCAACTCTGCGCCTTATACAGCGGCCGTCGCCATAGGCCTGTCCCTTCTTCTCGCATTTTCTGAACCGGTACACCGCTTAAGCCGAAAGTACCCGAACATAGCCCGTATAACCGCCATGGGCCTGATGCCCGGTTTTGTCTGCGGCGCACTGGTTGGCTGGCTGACAGGCGAACTGACCTTCAACATTGAACCCGGATTTTATCTGCTGCCCTTTGACACTCTGTTCGACAAGGTCACTCCCTTCTCCATCGGCTGGCCTCCTCTGGAAATGTACCTCACGGGTCTGCCCATCGCGTTAATCACTTACGTGCTGTGCTTTGGTGATATGCTGACCGGGGACGCCATCCTGCAGGATGCCGCTGACGACCGCCCTGACGATACACATGAGATCAATCATTCGCGCACCCATATCAGTGTTGCTATTCGTAATGCCGTTATGGGGATTTTCGCGCCTTTCTTTCCCACACAGGGACTGCTGTGGACAGGTATCCAAGTCGTAATCGTGCAACGCTGGCGACAGGGCAAAGAGAGCATGCGCACACTGCACGATGGTATCGGCTCCTATTACCTTCTCGGCCTGCCTCTGATTTTCTGTGTAACCCCCATTGTCACCGGCATCAAACCCATGATGCCTGTTGCACTTGCAGTCACACTGGCACTGACCGGCTTTGCCTGCACCTATATCGCCCTGAGCAAAGTGAAAACAAATGCCGAACGTGGCGCAATGCTGATGGGAGCTGTCTTCCTGGCTTTGATGGAGCCCTGGGTTGGATTGATTCTGGCAATCGTTACAGTCCTTCTTATGGTCGACCTGAAAGCGACAAAAGAGATCCAGACCGACCAGTAACCCGTTAAGCATGTTTCAGGGGAATACCCTCTTCAGGTATTCCCTTTCATCCCGAACGGGACACTTTTGTCCCTATTTACCCTGTTTCTGGTCATTCAGCCCATTGCCTCTGCCAAACAAATCCCCAATAGTCCGCGATTGATGCTTAACAACAGAGCCAGGCATGATCAAACTGACTGTAAATGGTGTACAGTACACTCTGGATATTGAGGAAGACACTCCTCTGCTCTGGACACTGCGCGATGAACTGCAGTTAACAGGCACCAAGTTCGGCTGTGGGGCCGGCCTCTGCGGAGCCTGCACCGTTCATCTTGATGGCACCCCTATTCGCTCCTGCATCACCACTATCGGTATGGCCAATGGTCGGAGCATTACCACCATTGAAGGTTTGGGAACCGTTGAGAACCCTCACCCCCTGCAGGAAAGCTGGGTAGAAGAGAGCGTTCCCCAATGCGGTTACTGTCAGTCCGGGCAGATTATGAGCGCGGCGGCCCTGCTGGAAAACAACCCCAATCCCAGTGACGACGATATCTCCGCAGCCATGAGCGGAAATATCTGCCGCTGCGGTACCTATCACCGTATTCGCGCAGCTATTCATCTCGCTGCAGACGCTATGGCCGATAAGGGTTCTGCGGGAGGAAAACAATAATGTCTGAACAGAATCATACGACTGAGTTATCCCGTCGCAGCTTCCTGAAGTCATCCCTGACGACAGGGGGTGCGCTGATGCTGAACTTCTCCCTGCCTCTTTCCGCCAAAGCCAGTACCCAGGAAAACTGGCAGGTGAATGCCTGGCTGGAGCTGGCTCCCACAGGTCAACTGACGTTTACCCTGGCCAGGGTAGAAATGGGTCAGGGCACCATGACCGGTCTGGCAACACTGGTCGCGGAAGAGCTGAACCTGGCACCAGAACATATCAACACCCGCTTTGCCCCCGTTGGCAAAGTCTACAGAAACCCGGAATATAAACTGCAGATGACTGGCGGCAGCACCAGTATCGCCACATCCTGGCAGCCAATTCGGGAAGCGGCAGCGACTCTGCGAACCCTGTTAATATCTGCGGCCGCAGATATTTGGAATGTTCATCAAAATGAATGTTCTTTGGACGATGGCCAGGTACATCATCCTGCCCAGGAGAGCCTGCCCTGGGAGAAGCTGATTTCCACAGCCTCACGGATGCGCACACCCCGGCGGGTAAAACTCAAGCCTGCTTCTGAATTCCGCTTTATCGGTAAGCAAAACAAACGCACTGACAGCGAAGCCAAGTCCTTCGGCATTGCTGACTTTGGTATTGATACCCAGCTGCCCGGCATGGTGTATGCCGTTGTTGTTCATTCGCCGTTTATTGGTGGCCAACTGAAGACCCACCAGTCAGAAGCGGCCCGGAAATCATCTGGCGTTATAGATGTCTTTCCCATAGATACGGGTATCGCGGTTGTCGCCGACACATACTGGCAGGCCCGCAAAGCGGCCCTGCTTATTAATGCCGAATGGGAACCGGGACCTGCTGGCAAGCCATCTACAGAAGATGTTTTCGCCCTTTACCAGGAAGCCTTGGATAAAGGCAGGGCAAAAAATGTCCGTGATGATGGAAACTTCCAGCACTCTCTGAAAAAAGCTTCTTCCACCATTACCGCTGAGTACAAAGCACCGTTCCTGGCCCACGCCACCATGGAACCCCAGAACTGCGTGGCCTCCGTGACCGGTAAAGGCGTAGAAGTCTGGGTTCCGACCCAGGCTCCGGACCTGACCCAGGTCGCAGCTGCCCGTGCCGCTGGCGTATCCGCGAAAAACGTTACTGTCCATACAACCTTTCTTGGTGGAGGTTTCGGTCGTCGTATACTGCAGGATTTTGTTGAGGAAGCTGTCGCCATCTCCGACCGGGTACGTAAGCCCGTCAAACTGATCTGGACCCGGGAAGAAGACATCCGTAACGACTTTTATCGCCCCGCCGCTCTCCACCGCCTGACCGGTACACTGGACGACAAAGGTATGACCCAGGGCTGGCACCACCAGATAAGTTGCCCGACACTGGACGACTGGATGGTCACCAATGCCTCAGCGGTTCTGTATCCGTCCATGGACTGGTCTTATGACCCTCTTTCCAGTCTGGGTGTTGCCAAACAGAACATGGCCAACTCTTCCGACAAGTCTCCCTATGAAGGGGCGGATACCATTCACTACCAGTTTCCGGCCCTGAAAGTGGATTATGTGCGGGCAAATCCCGGTATTCCCGTGGGTTTCTGGCGCTCCGTGGGCAACTCCCATAACGCCTTTGCCATTGAAAGCTTTATTGACGAACTGGCCCATGCCGCAGGCCAGAATCCTCTGAAGTACCGCCAGGCTTACCTGAGCAAAACCCCTCAGGCTTTAAAAGTGCTGGAAACCGTTGCAGAGAAGTCTGGCTGGGGACAACAGAAAGAAGGTCGTTTCCTTGGACTGGCCTGCCACCTGAGCTTTGGCAGCTGGGTCGCCCAGGTTGTAGAAGTGAGCGTATCCGGCAACAACTACAAGATTGAGAAGATTACCTGCGCTATCGACTGCGGCACCGTCGTTAATCCGGATATTGTCCGCACCCAGATGGAAAGCGGCATTATCTATGGCCTGAGCGCAGCCATGCACGGGGAAATCACTCTGAAAGACGGTGTTGTACAGCAAAGCAACTTCCATGATTACCACGCCCTTCGCATTAACGAAGTACCAGATATTGATGTCCATATTATCAACAGTAACGCGGCACCCACCGGCGCAGGTGAACCCGGCCTGCCTCCCCTGGCACCGGCCCTTGCCAATGCCCTGTTCACGGCCACCGGCCAACGCCTGCGGGAACTGCCCCTGAAGCTTGCCTGAGATCAGCTGTTCCTCCAGAACACTCCACCTGTATGGTGGAGTGCTTCCTTCCTGAAGACTGAACCAAACTCAATCCACCTAAAGCAAACCTACTGCAGTTATTGGCTAGGCATTACAAAATTTAATGGCCTCAACCCCATCCTCACCCTTCTGCAATGCCTTCAGGATGTTTATTATGCTGAGGTTAACCTTATAACTAGCCTTATAAAAGCCGTACAGAGATAGCATCCAATGTCACAGGCCCTGTTTCCAGCCCTGCGCCAGCTTATTGGCACCCAGTCGGTCAGCAGCACCCGCCCTGAATTTGACCAGGGCAATCGAGGAGTGATTGACCTGCTGGCCAACTGGCTGGGGGATATGGGCTTTGCCTGCGAGATTCAGCCACTGCCGCACGCGCCCCACAAAGCCAACCTTATCGCCACCCTCGGTAAAGGCCCTGGTGGATTGGTGCTGTCTGGCCATACCGATACCGTGCCCTGCAATGAATCCCTCTGGAGCCAGGACCCTTTTACCCTCACTGAACGGGATAACCGCCTTTACGGCCTCGGCACCTGTGATATGAAAAGTTTTCTGGCACTGGCCATGGAAGCGGCCCGGGGACTGAAAGCTGAACAGATGAAACAGCCCCTGATTATTCTCGCCACCGCCGACGAAGAATCCACCATGAGTGGTGCCCGGGAGATTGCCAGACAGGGCTATCCCAAAGCCCGCAGGGCGGTTATTGGTGAGCCTACCGGACTGCGACCTCTCACTATGCATAAAGGCATCATGATGGAGAGGGTTACAATTACCGGTCAGTCCGGTCACTCCAGCGATCCATCCCTGGGCCGCAATGCCATGGATGCCATGCACAGGGTTATGTCGGAGCTCATGCTTCTGCGGGAAGAGTGGAAGGAGCAATACAATAATCCGGGCTTTACCGTGCCCACGCCCACCATGAACTTCGGCTGTATTCATGGCGGGGACAACCCCAACCGTATCTGCGAAACCTGTTCCCTGGAGTATGATGTGCGTATGCTGCCGGGAATGGAGTCTGACGCTGTGCGGCGGGCGATTATGGCCAGGGCTACGCCTCTGGCAGAGCAGCTGGGGGTAGCTATCGACCTGTCCCCTATAACCCCAAGCATCGAGCCATTTGCCAGCCAGCCTGACAGTTCTTTAGTTGCCGCCTGTGAACGGCTGACCGGCCATACCGGCACCAGCGCCGCATTTGCCACGGAAGCCCCCTTTCTGAGCCAGATGGGTATGGATACACTGGTACTTGGTCCCGGTGATATTGCCCAGGCCCACCAGCCCGATGAATTTATCGCCCTTGATACACTGGAACCAACGGTTCAACTTTTACAGAAACTGATCGAACAGTTCTGCCTGCAAACCGTACCTGGAGAGGAAGCCTGAACATGGATTTCGACAAGGACTATGTAAAATTCTTCAGGCAGTCGTCCCCCTATATCCACACTCACCGAGGCAGCACGTTTGTGATTATGCTGCCGGGGGAAGCCCTTGAAAGCGAAAATTTCGCCAATATTATTTCCGATATTGCCCTGCTTAACAGCCTCGGGGTGCGGCTGGTGCTGGCCTACGGTGCCCGTCCGCAGATTAATGCCCGGATAGAAACACAGAGTATCCCCTCGCAATTTCATAACGGATCCCGCATCACCGGCAAAGACATACTGCCCACTGTTGTAGATGCTGTCGGCAGCCTGAAAATGCGTATAGAAGCTCAGCTCTCCATGGGACTGGTGAACTCCCCCATGCACGGCGCACGTATTCGGGTTGTGAGCGGTAACTTTGTTACGGCACGCCCTCTCGGTGTTGTCGACGGACAGGACTTCCAGCATACGGGCGAGGTTCGGAGAATCGACCGCAAGGCCATCTCCCAGCAACTTGACGACGGTTACGTAGTATTGCTGTCCTGTATAGGATTCTCCCCCACCGGAGAAATCTTCAATCTGCCTGTAGAGGAAGTCGCCACCAGAACAGCCATTTCCCTGAGGGCGGAAAAGCTGATTCTGTTTGCCAGTGAAAATGGTCTGCAGGATGAAAACGGCAATCTGATTCGCACCATGCGCCCTTCCGAAGCCCGCTCCAGGCTGCTTGGAAGTATCAGTGAACCGGAAAGCCACCGGTTACTGGAAGCGACTCTGACCGCCTGTGACAGTGCCGTAAACCGTACCCATATTATCAGTCATACTACAGATGGCGCTCTGCTCCATGAACTTTTTTCCCGGGAAGGGTGTGGTACCCTGATTACCCAGGACATTAGTGCTTATGAACAGATTCGCCCGGCCACAATAGAAGACGTTGGTGGTGTGCTTACCCTGATTCAACCCCTGGAGGATAAAGGTGTTCTGGTAAGACGTTCCCGCAAACAGCTGGAACGTGATATCGGCCTGTTTACAGTCATTGTGCGGGACGGAATGATTATCGGCTGTGCGTCACTGTATACCTATCCCGACAGCACCAGTGCCGAACTGGCCTGCCTGGTCACCCATCCGGATTATCGCAGTGGCAACAGGGGAGATGCCCTGCTGGATGCTATTGAGCTACAGGCACGAAACCAGGGAATGACCTCCCTGTTTGTACTGACTACCCGCACAGCCCACTGGTTTATTGAACGGGGTTTTTCCGCAAGTAAAATTGAAAACCTGCCAACCAATAAACTGGAGACTTACAATCGCCCAAGAAATTCCAAGGTATTCAGCAAATCCCTGTAAACCTGGAGCGTCAGGCTCTCTATGAAAGAGCCATGAAAGAGTCCGCAGTAATTCTTTTGCCACGGATTCTTTTTCTATCCTGATATATCCTGCAGTGCATTCACAGGATAAATGTTATGAAAGTACACCTTTCTGGATTAAGTTCGGTTTGTTTCTGTCTGTTGTGTATTAACCCGGCAGTGACTCTTTATGTTTCGGGTGATGATCAAAATCAATCAACCGATAACAACGGCCTTCCCATTTTCCGTTTTGATAACAACCAGTGGCTGGAACTGACTTTCCCCGGTAACCGCCCCGGCAAAGACGCGATATCTATCGAAGACTGGAGGAATCGCCAAAAGACGGAGAAAAATGCAGAGAAAGAAGGTGCCTGGCAGGTTTTTCCTGACGAGGTGGATTTTCTCAATGATCTTCAGCTTCGTTACCGCATGAAATTTAAATGAGGCTTCAGGCCGCAGAAAGCCCCGCCCCTTTGTCCGCAAGGGCCTGACGAAGCTCCCATTCGCCCCGCACTGTTTCCTGATAGAAAGTACCAACGGCACCACTCAAGAGCTTCTGCACTTCCCGTTCCAGGTGTTTGCGGCGGAGGATCAGGGTCGCGGCCCGAATTCTCATTTCATCTTTTCTGACAGATCGCTGCCTTCCATCTGCAATATCCTGCACCTCTTTGTTGATACGGGCACTCTCCCGGTGAAGCTTAACCATCATTTTTACCAACTGTGCCATACTGTGCTTGCTTTCCCGACGCAGAGCCCTCCAGTCCTCAGCACCCAGGGTGCTCACCTTTTCATCAAAGGGAATCTCCTGTCCCTTTTCATCCCGCCGCTGTCGAATGAGCTTTTTCACCCTGACCCGGTTACAGCTGTTATTGAATTTCTCCATCAGACTTCCCCCAAGGAATGACATCACCCAATACACACAGATCGCGGCTGTTGGTATAGGCAGATAATCAAACTTCTTGGGCAGAACTCCCTGAAAGAACCAGCGTACACCGGCTTTTGCTGTTTTAATGCCGTTAAGGAAAAGGTTGGTATAGATAAAATGCCCCACCACCTTGGCTGTATGGCGGGCAGCCCTGAAAGTATTTCTGGTCAGCCAGTTGGCATGGGAAACCAGAGCGTACTTTCGAAGCTCTGTTTTGGACATGGGTTGAATATTGCCAAATGCCTCGAACAGGGCATCATCCGACGCCCGACGTCCAACGTCACCCGACTTGACCAGATCCTTCAGCCACCCTTTCCGGTCTTCCTTGGCAATGCGGACTGAACCATCAATTCTTAGCCTGTGGGCAGCCTTGTTAAAAATCCTGACACGCTCTGAATTAGATAAAGGATCTTCCGCTTCCGGTGAAAAGCCCTTCCAGAGCACAGCAAACTGTTTTTCAAAATCGTCCTCAAACTTTGATATATCCGTAAAGATTTCCACCATCATACGGTCAAGATCGGCAAAGCTTTCCCCCAGCTGCGCCGAACGTAATTGCTGTAATGCCTTGTACCGTCGAAAGCGAATCTGTTCAGCCGCGCTGAGATTGGCCTTACCCTCCAGTTTTTTCAGCCCTTTAAGGCTGTCCTTCAGGTTGCCAAACGCATTCAGACTGTCTGTCAGTGTTTTCTCCGCCGTCAAATAAGAAAGGGTGTCGTATAACAGCTTGCGCTTCGCGTCTTTATCAAGCTCACCGGATTTATCGTACTTGCGGAGTTTCCGCCTGTGTCTCCATATCTGTACATGACTGACAACCTGTTCCACTCCCAAGACAAGAGGCGTGGTAACCACAGCAGACACCAGATACAGGGCACCGCCAATACCACCGGACATAATTCCGGTAATAACGGCAGTGGTGATACGTGTAGCCATTTCAACAGCAATTATTCTTTTATTTCGAAGCGCCCAGCGCTGGAAGCGTTTCACCATATCAAGGGTAAGGCGCAGCGCATGACCGCGTTCAACACGGGCATTAATCAACCAGAGTTCATCATCATTACACTGGTAGTCCGGTGACGCCTGAGGAACGTCAAGGGCAGGGCGCTCAATCACGTAAACTGCCCGCCCCTGATCATTCTTAATCACCACACCCTGCTCTGGAGAGATTCCAGCCATGTCCAGAAGAGGGGCTGTCGTTTTTGAAGAAGCCCCTTCCAAAGAGCTCCTCGGGACTACAGCATTGATTTGATCCACCAGCCCCAGGTAAGCCTGCACAACAGTGCTTTTATCCTGCCCAGGGAACAACTTGAGAGCATCAGCCAGCTCCATAAACTTACTGATGGTAAGGAAGTTGCCTGGCTGAACCCCATGACTGTTGAGCAACGCGACAACCCTTTCCCTCGCCTCAAGCCTGCTCAGTTTCTTACGCTGAAGTTCCTGAACAAAATAATCCCTGACCACCTGCCGGGATGCACGCCCCTGGTCGAGTATTCTCTGAACACTGATCTCGGTGACATTTTCCGGAAACTTTCCTTTCAGCTGCTCCCCTTTAGGTATCCATGACCAGGGCTTTGACTTGAGCTTTTGAACACTGCGCTCGCTTCTGGCAATCAAACCCTCAAGGGCGATGCGCACCTCCATCATTGGTTCGAGGTCAATATCCCGATCACTTTTCAGTCCTTTGCTGTCCTGCAGCATTTTCACTGCGTTCATCGCGGCATCCTGCGTATAACCCGCCTCCTGCTCCAGCCGGGCGCAATAATGGGGAACCAGCACCCTGTCCAGATATCCATTGGGTAATGAGCGCCCCTGGGCCAGAAACTCAAAAGCCAGGCGCTGGGGATTAAGGTTTACCAGGTAGTCAAGACGCTTGATCGCCTTATCATCCACCCTCTCATGGTGCCTTTTCCGACCAACAGAACCGGAACGGCCATGGTTCAGCCGGAAGATACCCGCCAGCTCCATGGCCGCTGCCACCATAAAACCTAAAGGACTGCTGAGTTCGCTTTTATTGCCAGATGCATTCAGGCCCGGCAAAAGGCTCGAAGAAGGAAGAGTGTGCTCTGGTGTTCTGGAAGCAAGGTGCTTGAATCGCTGGACGTAGGCGGAATGCAGCTTCTGGTCGATCCCCGCCTTACGGCCAAACGAAAACAGTTTGCCGAGAATCTTGCCCAGAAAACCGACCCTGTGCCCGTGCCATAAAGGTTCAGACACACTGGCTTTCCAGCCATTCTTACGATCTCCTGAAATACCAGAGATGCAGGCCTGATCCTGGGCCAGGCGCTGGCGGTTGGTACAGCCGAATATCTGGGCAAACTCTACTCGAGTGCCATTCCCTGGCACGGAGGAGACAGGCTGATGTCCCGACACCTGCTTTGAATCCTTTCAAAATATTCATGAAGAGTATTCAAACAGTATAAGAAGGAGAACCGGGAAGGTCAGACTCTGTCCAGCACAAGATAGCTGTATTTCACCCCATCGTCAGATTCATGGTCTTCCCGGGCGATTTCCTGCCACTCACTGGCTTCAATCGCCGGAAAAAACGCATCGCCTTCAAAGCTCTGGCCCACCCGGGTGAGATATAAGCGATCTGCCCGGGGCAGAGCCACGCGGTATATCTGCTCACCACCAATAATCATCACCTCAGTGACACCATCAATCAGGGCCACGCTTTCCGCCAGGGTCACAGCCTCATCCAGGTTGCCAGCCACCCGGACACCATCAGCCTGGAAAGAGGGATCACGGGTCATCACGATATTGGTCCGGCCCGGCAGGGGCTTACCCAGGGACTCAAAGGTTTTGCGCCCCATAATCACCGGCTTGCCCATGGTGGTCGCCTTGAAATAGCGCAGATCACCGGGCAAATACCAGGGCAGTTTATTGTTAATGCCAATAGCGTTGTTTTCCGCCACCGCAGCAATCATGGCAATGCGAATCGAGTCCAACATTCAGGGGGTTCCTTATATTTAAAATATCCCGGTTTTCCGAGACTCAGCTCTTTTCCGGCTGAAAGACACCAACATTGGTATGCCCCTCATCCCGCAGATGCATGGCATGAAGCTGGCTCATAACCCCTTTCTCGCAATAGAGCAGGTAGTGACGCTGCTTATCCAGTTCCACAAACTTTGTTCTCAGCTGATAAAACGGAATAACCATCACGTCCCTTTCTGCCATTTGCAGGGGTTTCAGTTCTTCTTCCGTGGGATGGCGAATATCAACAATCACATCATCCTGGGTTGTGGTTTCAACAACCTCAATTTCTTCCCGGGCCAGGTCATCAGCAATGATATCGGCAATGGATACACTACGGCGGTTTTCTACAGCCGCATCCAGCACAGAGAAATCAAACCGGGACTCTTCCGCTTCAATTTTTTCAGGCTTGGCCCGAGTCGTTGGTTTCTTGGAGATAACGGCGCAGTATTCAGGAATACTCTTGGCGAACTCTTCGGTACCGATTTTTGCCGCGACAGAAATTATATCCTGCTTATCCATGGCAATGAGGGGGCGCAGCACCAGGGTGTCAGTCACAGAATCAATCACAGCCAGGTTGGGCAGAGTCTGGCTGGAAACCTGGGCCACAGCTTCACCTGTAACCAGGGCTGAAATTTTCATCTGCTCCGCCGTTTTACTGGCCGCACGCAGCATCATGCGTTTGAGGATAACCCCCATCTGACTGTTATCAATTTTGGTCAGAATCTCTTCCACAACACCTTCAAAGGGAATCGTGACAAAACGTACCCTGTGGGAAGCACCGTAACGGTCCCACAGGTAGTAGGCCACTTCCTTAACCGCCAGTTCATGGGCATGTCCACCCAGGTTAAAGAAACAGAAGTGGGTATTCAGGCCCCGTTTCATAGTCAGGAAACTGGAAACCGTGGAATCAAAGCCGCCGGAAATCAGTGACAGAACCGGATCCTGTGAACCCATGGGATAACCACCCAGGCCGGTATGGCGTTTAGTGATCAGGAACCAGCGGTTGTGCTTGATCTCAATCTCAACCTTAACATCAGGATTCTTGAGTTTTACGCCTGTGGTTTCTGTCGTCTGATTAAGTTCACCACCAACAAAACGTTCAATGTCGTTAGAAGTAAACTCATGGTTGCCATGACGCTTCACCCGAACACAGAAAGTCTTCCCGGCCAGCAGGGAGGCATATACGGGATAAACCTTCGCCAGAATATCGTCTTTATCAATCAGTGGGTATTCCGCCACTTCCAGGGCCTGGTGAATACCGGGAATACACTGAAGACGGTCCGCCAGAGTGGCAATATCAGCAGGTTCTGTCAGAGATGTTTCCACCTCGATCATATCCCACTGACCCGTCACCTCCAGACTCTCATCAAAAGAACGACACACTGTACGGATATTGCGGCGCAGCTGTTTGACCAGCTGCTTGCGAACCGGAGTACTCTTGATGGTGATTTCCGGGAACAGCTTGATAATGAATTTCATGAAAACGGGGTAAATCCGGACCAGAACAGGTTAATCGGTCATTATACAGAACTGCAGCGCGGCCAGCAGGTAATCTCCACTGCAAATACCTTTAGCCCTTTCGCCAGACGGCCACCAGATGCCTGAAATTCCTCCGTTACAGGCAGGCATCTTCATAATAAACGGTGTAGACTTGCTTCGGTTTACCGCAACGGGCCGGCAGTGAAGCGAATCATTACCGGAATGACCGGAAAAGGAGCACAGGGGTAAACCCGGGACAGCACCGCACCACAAAGGTGCACAAGCCAGTCCGGAGCGCCCATGGATGGTGCGAAAGTTTTGTAAAGCTCTGACATATAAATGGCGCGAAAGTTTTGTAAAGCTCTGACATATAAGAGGTGCACCAGGCCGTGCACCCGTATAAGACACGGGGTTATAGAGCTTTCAGCAGCCTGGCACAGGCTTTGCTAAACGATGTTTGGAAATCATGTGGAAACAGGCTGACCTGTCGGCTCTGCAAACCCGAGTTGACCGGCACGAACTGAAGCAACCGCGCTCCTGGTGCGGAACTCGGATTCAAGCGGTCCAGACAAACCCGAGGAATAGACAAAAATGTCCAACAAGACTCTTTCTCTGATCAAGGAACACGACATCAAGTGGGTTGATCTGCGCTTCACTGATACCCGTGGCAAGGAGCAACACGTATCTCTGCCGATCAGTGAAATCGACAGTGAGTTTTTTGAAATCGGTAAAATGTTCGACGGCTCTTCTATCTCCGGCTGGAAAGGCATCAACGAATCCGACATGATCCTGATGCCCGATGACAGCACTGCCGTTATCGATCCGTTCACCGACGAGAACACCCTGAACCTGCGCTGCGACATCATCGAGCCTGCCACCATGCAGGGCTACGAGCGCGACCCCCGTTCTGTTGCCAAGCGTGCTGAAGAGTACCTGAAGTCCACTGGTATTGGTGACACTGCTTTCTTTGGTCCCGAGCCTGAGTTCTTCGTATTTGACGACGTGAAATGGAAGATCGACATCTCCGGTGCTTCCTACGAAGTGAACTCCGAAGAAGCTGCCTGGGCTTCCAACGAGAAGTTCGAAGGTGGTAACACCGGCCATCGTCCCGGCGTTAAGGGCGGCTACTTCCCCGTTCCTCCCGTCGACTCCCTGCACGACCTGCGTGCCGCCATGTGTGCCGCTACCGAAGCCATGGGCGTTCCCGTAGAAGTACACCACCACGAAGTGGGTACTGCCGGCCAGTGTGAAATCGGTACCCGTTTCAACACTCTGGTACGCAAGGCTGACGAAACCCAGATTCTGAAATACGCTGTGCACAATGTTGCCCACGCTTACGGCAAGACTGCCACCTTCATGCCCAAGCCCCTGGTAGGCGACAACGGCAGCGGCATGCACGTACACATGTCCATCGCCAAAGACGGTGACAATCTGTTCGCTGGCGACGGCTATGCCGGCCTGAGCGAAACTGCCCTGTACTACATCGGTGGTGTTATTAAACACGCTAAAGCTATCAACGCTTTCGCCAACGCTTCCACTAACGCCTACAAGCGTCTGGTACCCGGCTTTGAAGCCCCTGTTATGCTGGCCTACTCTGCCCGTAACCGTTCCGCTTCCATCCGTATTCCCTACGTGAATACTCCGAAGGCCCGTCGTATCGAAGTACGCTTCCCTGACCCCACTGCCAACCCTTACCTGGCTTTCGCAGCCCTGCTGATGGCTGGCCTGGACGGTATCAAGAACAAGCTGCACCCCGGCGATGCTGCTGACAAGGATCTGTACGATCTGCCTCCCGAAGAAGCTGCTGAAATCCCGACTGTTGCTGCCAGCTTTGAAGAAGCCCTGAATGCTCTGGATGCAGACCGTGAGTTCCTGACGGCCGGTGGCGTATTCACCGACGACATGATCGACGGCTACCTGGAGCTGAAGCGCGAAGAGTGCATCAAAGTCAGCCAGACCACTCACCCTGTTGAGTTCGATCTGTATTATTCTTGTTAAGAGCCGATCTTGCTAAGAGCCAGTCCTGCTAAGAGCTTCCTGCGAACAAGCAGGGCCTTAGCAAAAACAATCGTCTAAAAACCCAAAAGGGCTGCCAACTGGCAGCCCTTTTTTCCAGGATAATTTTTCTGAAGCTGTTTTCAGATTTTCAGCAGTTTCCGGACCAGCCCCGGATCTGGAGCATCTACCCCCAACTCCTCATTTCCACTTTCAATAATAAGCTTATAGAGCTGTTCAGCCTTATCCCGGTCAAACCCCGAAGGTAAGCGACAATCCGTCCAGTAACCGTTCACACCCGCCATAACACACATATAAGCAGCTATATACTCATACGCTCTGGTTGTCGGGTGTATCATATCCCAGAAAAAATAACTCTCAGGATTATCACAGACCTGTACATTCCGGGCACGCATAATGGAAACACCTCCCGGGGCACTGCAACCATTAATACGAACATTTGTGCATCCCCTGTCTTTTACGGTAAAACCAAAACTATCCGCATATTTGAAGAACAACTTCATGGCTCTGTAGCCATCTGTAAATGTGACTTTTACATCCGGATACTGACGCAGAAGTTCTGCCCTGGTTAGTTCAATCTGTCTGTTATGCCTGTGAACCAGATCCCGGATTTTTTCAATATCAGGGCTTCCCTGAAAACAGGGGGTAATCGTCATATCGGGGAGAGTACCCAGGGCAATATGACGGGCACCGGTGGCAACCAGTTTATGAATCAACTTGGTTTGAGCACGAACAACCAGATCCACATCCCAGAACTGGTTTTGATAATCATTAGTTCCTGACGCAAAAACATGCATGACACCACTGCTCACCCTGGGATATTTTTCCAGATACCAGTCAACCATCTCCTGGGTACTGGGCAGAATCCACTTTCCCAAACCTCCGGTCAGATGCCCAAACCATTCAGAAGTCGAAACCGACGAGTCCCACCAATATTTTTGCAGCGAGACCAGAAACTGAAAGGAGGATATTGTCCAGCCCCCTCCGAAAGCCAGATTCAGGTACTGATTCCTGTCCCCAGGGTTCAACCCCAGCATAGAGGCTGTCAGCTCACCGGTTAGAGGGCCGTTGCTGAACCGCCCCTGATAGTAATTGTCGGGAGGCAGTATTCCCGTGATATAACTGACTGGCAGCCATGTCCAACCGGCCCGAAAAATATCATCATAAAACCAGGGTTTGTCTCCCACACCGCTGAGATAGCGGGTCAAAGCCCAGGTATTTCCCGTATCAGCCAGACTGTCTCCAAAAACAACTATCTGCTGCAAACGCATAGACTCAGCCAATAAGCCACAAGATATACACGCCCACAAAGCCAATCCGGTCACAATCCTCCCGACAGATCCCCAGACAGAATCCAAGTACAACCTCACAAGCCCTTTCACTGTGGCTAACCCTGCCCGCAACCATTAAGATGAGGACAACAGGATAGAAAAACAAAGGAACTACAGCATGTTCAATAATCTACGTACTGTATTCAGTCTTATAATATTTTTGTCGCCTTCCCTGCTTATGGCCGAGATTTATCGCACTATAGATGCGGACGGTAATGTAACTTACACAGATCAAAAACCCTACGAAGGAAAATCAGAGGCTGTTGATCTTGGCCCTGTGCTGACCATTCCCGCAACACCGGTCAGGCCTTACCAGGAACAACAGAACACAGAGGAAGAGAAAAAGAAAAGCGATATTTACCAGTCTGTAGTAATCACCTCTCCGGAAAATCAACAGACCTTCCACAACCCGGAAACCATCGAAATTAACGCCACCACCAATCCTCCCCCCCGGGATGGACACAGATTCCGGCTGATAATGGATGGAGAGGTTAAACAGAACAGTGACACTCCTGTTTTTAGCCTGGAAAACCCAGACAGGGGTGCCCACTCCCTGGAGGTTCAGGTGATTGATGCCTCAGGCCAAGCCATTCTTTCAAGCAACCCTCTCACCATCTTTGTGCAGAGAACCATTGTGCACCCCAGGAAATAACCAGCCCCAGCCCTCTGATGCCTCTCTATAAATCAGCGGTATCACCAACGCACTGGTTAAATATCGCTGACTTATCAAAAGCACCATTATGGTGCACATTTTTCAGCTATGTCACAATTCCTGTGCTAACGTACCGTGATCTTCAGGCCCGGAGCTCGTTTCCGGAGCCTGCTGCTGGCCAGATATCTACCATCGTTTACATAGCGGTCATGTTACAAACCTGCTGGTTTGGTTTTTGCATAATGGACTGCATGAATAATGTCGAATGAATATTTTCACCCTATGCAGGCACAGATTCTTGAAAACCTCACGACAGCCGTACTGGTTTTCGACAGAAACCTGAGAGTGCAGTTTATAAATCCTGCGGCTGAAGTGGTTCTTGCTATCAGCGATCGCCGTGTCCACGGCTTTCATATTGAAGAACTGTTCCGGGAAAATCCCTCTTCCACCCCCGCCATCCACGAGGCCCTGCAAACAGGGGTCTGTTACAACAAGCGGGAAGCCATGCTCTATCTACTGAACGGCCAGACCCTGACAGCGGATTATTCCATTACCACACTGAGCGAAAGCGATGCCAGCAGCCTGCTGATGGAGATTCAACCCAGAGACAGACTTCTGCGCATCAGCCGGGAAGAGACTCTGAAAGCCAAACAGGAAACCGCCCGTATCCTGGTACGGGGGCTGGCCCATGAGATTAAAAATCCTTTGGGAGGCATCCGGGGCGCGGCCCAGCTGCTGGCCAGAGAACTGCCCGATGAGCAGTTAAAGGAATATACCAGCGTTATTATTGAAGAGTCCGACAGGCTGAGAAACCTGGTGGACAGAATGCTTGGCCCCATCAAGCCGCCATCAATGAAACCTGTCAACATTCACGAAGTGCTGGAACGGGTCTGCAGTCTGATCCGGGCAGAAACCAATGGTACCCTCACCATTCGCCGGGAATATGACCCAAGTATTCCGGAAGTGGAAGCCGACCCTGAACAACTGATTCAGGCCACTCTGAATGTTGTCCGTAACGCTATGCAGGCCATCAGCCAGAGCATGCCCCTTTCTGAAGGTTCTATAACCCTGCAGACCCGCATTCTGCGACAATTCACTATTGGAGATACCCGCCACAAGATTATCTGTGGTGTTGAAATTATTGATAATGGCCCCGGTATTCCCGCGGATATGCAGGAAAATATTTTCTACCCAATGATCAGCGGTCGCGCTGATGGCTCCGGACTGGGACTCTCTATTGCCCAGTCCATACTCAGCCAGCACAGCGGCCTGATTGCCTGTGAATCGGAACCGGGAAAGACCCGGTTCTCGCTGCTTATTCCCTTTCAAGGCAACACTAACAAATCAACCCGCACCTCTAACAGCACTTCTGCCACCCGCCCTTCATACGACACAGGAAGTTCGTATGAAAAGAATGGTACGTTTGAACATATGGGAGTCCCGCAATGAGCACCGGACACGTCTGGATAATAGACGACGATAAATCTATACGCTGGGTTCTTGAACGGGCACTGGCCAAGGAGAGTATTCAGACGACAAGTTTTGACTGCGCCGACGCAGTGCTGTCCCGCATAAACACCCAGCAGCCCGATGCTGTTATCAGCGACGTGCGCATGCCCGGAACCGACGGTCTGAGCATGCTGCGCAGGCTGCAGGAAGACTTCCCTTCTCTGCCGGTTATTATTATGACCGCCCATTCGGACTTGGACAGCGCTGTTGCCTCCTACCAGAGCGGCGCGTTTGAATACCTGCCCAAACCCTTTGATGTAGACGAAGCTGTGGGTCTGGTAAGACGCGCTCTCAGCCATGCACGGGAACAGCAGACTCAACACCCGGAAAGCGCCCTTGCCTCTACTCCAGAGATCATCGGTGAAGCTCCGGCTATGCAGGAAGTTTTCCGCGCTATCGGAAGACTGTCCCAGTCCAATATCACGGTGCTGATCAACGGCGAGTCCGGTACAGGTAAAGAGCTTGTGGCCCACGCTCTCCATCGCCACAGCCCCCGGGCAGCCAATCCGTTTATTCCCCTGAATATGGCTGCGATTCCAAAAGACCTGATTGAATCCGAGTTATTTGGCCATGAGAAAGGGGCATTCACCGGCGCCAACCAGCTGCGCCGCGGACGCTTTGAGCAGGCCAACTGCGGTACTCTGTTCCTGGATGAAATTGGCGATATGCCCGCCGATACCCAGACCCGCCTGCTAAGGGTTCTGGCGGATGGTGAGTTCTACCGGGTTGGCGGTCATACGCCTGTCTCTGTTGATGTCCGTATTATTGCGGCCACCCACCAGAACCTGGAAAATCTTGTACAGGAAGGCAAGTTCCGGGAAGATCTGTTCCACCGTCTGAACGTGATTCGTGTGCACCTGCCCCGACTGGCTGGCCGCCGGGAAGATATTCCCCTGCTGGCCCGACACTTCCTCGACAAAGCCGCCCGGGAACTGGATGTGGAATCCAAAATCCTGCATCCGGAAACAGAAGAATTTATGTGCAACCTGGACTGGCCCGGAAACGTGCGCCAGCTTGAGAACACCTGTCGCTGGCTCACGGTTATGGCCTCCGGTCGGGAAGTCCTGATTGCCGATATGCCACCGGAGTTAATGGAACAACAGCACGAACCCACAGTCGGCAGCAACTGGGAACAGGCCCTCAGTAACTGGGCCGATCAACAGCTGGCCCGGGGAGAAACGTCTCTTCTGGATCAGGCTGTTCCCGCTTTTGAACGAATTATGATTGAGACCGCTCTCAAACATACCTGCGGCCGCCGCCGGGATGCCGCCAACCTGCTGGGCTGGGGTCGCAACACCCTGACCCGCAAAATCAAAGAACTGAATATGGATCACGTTAAATCAGAGAGTGACGATATTCTGGAAGAGGTTATTTAATCCTCATATGCAGGACATTAAACACATCCTATCCTATAGCTACTAGCTGCCAACCTCAGAGCTGAGCGCCCGGAGCGCTTGTCTCTGGCTGGGTTCCCGTTTGCCATTTTTCTGCCAAAATTCACACAAAGTCTTCAGCGCGTTAAAAACACGGCGTCTGCCGTTCAGCAACAAAGAGAGCATCAAAGCGGCCTTTCGCCTACTGCTTGTAATAGAGTTATCAATCAGCTCTTAGGGCAATTATCCTGACACAGCGGGATAGTGGTAGATGAAAATATCCAGATCCATTTCTCTTATGGTAAGAAGAAACGCCATGTACCGGATCGTAATATTTTGCTTGTGCCTATATACATGTTTTCTGCAAGCGGGATTTTTCGATATAACAGCCAACATTGACAGACGCCTGAGGCTTTGCACTGAATATGAGCGAATCGCGATAATTATCATGAATGTTCAGCAAAGCAATGCAGGTATATTTGGTGCCTTTGGTAACCCCGACAAGCTGAGAGATATCGTTCAGCTGGTAAGGCATTACAGAGAAAATGAGCAGGTTTTATTTGCCCTTTACAATGTCGAAGACGAAGGAAAGCTTCCCCATCCCCAGCTGGATGAGGCCGTCAAGGAGGCTCATGACGTACAACTTATGTCTTATCGCTTCAAAGTTATGCTGACGGGGGTTGATCAGTCAAGAATTGTGGACAGTAAAGTAAATCCTATAACCTATGAGGCTCCGGAAGGTTATAAAGCATGGAAGCATCCGAATAACATGATGCGCGAATTGAATGTAAGAGATGTTTATATTGTGGGGTGCAGCAATGAGACCTGCAGAGAGGTGGCAATTGACTGGGCCAGGATGCAACGCCCGCAGGTACATGTTGACCCGGAACTCGCCCTGCGATCAAGGGTAGAACTTCCTGAGATGCGGGAGGGGGAGACTATTATGGGTGCTGTAGACAGACAAAGAGCTGTGGAAGATGCCAAGTGGAGGCGCTTTGCAGAGACGTATTGGGAGATTGATGTCATTCCCTCTGTTGGCCGCCCATCATGCATGTGGCCAGAACAGCCCTGAACCCGCTCCAACCTCCGACAGGTTCTTTTTCCGTTTGAGCAGACACCAGAGAGACTTCTTCAGAAATATTTTATCCATGCTTCGGAAAAATATTATTTGAAACACAAAAAACCGAAGTCTGTAAAAATTTCGTTTTTCTTATTTTACAGCCTTGTCAGTGACTAGACTTCAACACCGTGCTTCTCTGTCACTGATGGCTGGCTTATGGCTCGTTATTACCTGGTTCCTCTCTGCTTGCTACTTACTGTATTAATGCCTTCCACCGTTAAAGCCTCTATGGCCGTGGATCGAATGATTATCTATTTCTACCCCGGACAGCCTCCCCGACAGGATGTAGTCATTTCCAATCCAGATGAAGAAACCCTTTATCTACAGGCAGAAATTCAAAGAGTTGATAACCCTGGGCTCAGTAATGAGAAAAGGGTATCCGCAACATCACCTGATGATATGAAGCTTCTGGCAACACCACAGAAAACAGTGATTCCCGCCAATGGGCGTAAAACCATTCGCCTTATCAACTTGAACAAAGAACCACAGACAGAAGTCGTTTACCGGGTCACTTTCCGCCCTGTCACCGGTCATGTAGAGGCCAGGCGCAGTGCTATTAAAATGCTGGTTGCCTATCAGGCTCTGGTCTTTATTCGCCCCAAACAACCTGATTACACAATTGCTTCTGAATATAAGAACCAGCAGCTGATACTCACCAACCGGGGCAACGCCAATGTGTTGCTAAGAAATGGGCGTATCTGTGCAGATAAAAAGCGGCAGAACTGCCAGCCTCTTGCCAAAGTCAACCGGCTTTACTCCGGACAGCACTGGCAGCTTCCCCTTCCTCAGGATATTGGCCGGAAAGAAGGTGTGGTTGAATTTGGAGTCTTTGATGGCCGGGAAGAAATTACTCAACAATTTCCCTTATCCCGTTAAGTGACTGGAGGCACTGTTCTTTATCTTTAATAAGCCCGGACTGTAACAGTAACGGCATCGGAATAAATATCCACAGGTACTGAATACAAATCCCTTTCCATGATTTCCACCCTCAGGGTCGCATTCTGGCGGCCTCTGCAATCCAGGTCATAATCTCCCCACAGCCCGTCGGGGACTTCACCGGCACGATTCAGAATCTGCCAGTGACTGTTCTCACTGCGAAAACTCAGGCGGTAGGGCATAAAGTAACCAGCCCGACTGGAGAGAGCGAACCTGCTTCCCGGATTATTGTGTCCGTCCACCTCCATTCGATACCAGCCATTACTGGAAAAAACACAGAAGTGCATCTCACTCCACAACCAGCCTGGCTCCACATCCCGGTAGCGTAAGATAACATCTTTCAAGCCAGTTACTCTTACCTGATGGGGAACAGCAATCCAGACAGCAATTTCAATCGCATCAAAGCTCCCTTCCATAGAGGACCCGGAGAAACTTTCGGCCACCAGCCAGAAAGCGTACCGGTGTTCGCCTGGAGTCAGGCTATTCAGCCAGCCTTTTTGCAACTCCAGGAAAAGATGTCCGGACTGTGGATAAGTGTCGTTTGTATGAATTTTTTCAGACCAGACAGCATCAGAGTTAATACGAAAACTCTTTCCTTTACTAAGCCAGTTAACGTTATCTGCCAACCGCCTGTTCAAGACGGCATCAGACCTCATACCCACTTTCGGAGAGGTATCCGACAAAGTCAGTCTGTATGACAGGGCTTCAAAATGGCTTTTATTCACACCGCCAGCATGAAACCGTACGGGAACCCTGAACTGAGGGCGGTCTACTCCCTGGCGGTTCCAGGTTAAAGTTACCTCATCCGCCCACTCAAACCGGAACTTATCATCCTTTTCCACCGCTTGCAGTCCGGTACAGTAGATAAAACAATACAGAATGAACCACCAGGGCTTCATGATTCGTACCTGCACTGGAATTGACGCCTGAAACATTGTGCCTGTGTGGATCTGTCCTTGTATCGCATCAGGCATCCCAGAAGATCAATCAGGCGTACAGGGCGACATAAAAGTTTATGTTTTCGCCTCACCTCTGTTTTTTTAACGGGAGCGACCACCTCTTTTCTGATAGAAGACTCCACTTCCCCAGAAGGTGGTAATGAAGATTGAGGCTTTCTCAAAGGTAAGGGCTGTAGCGAAGAAGCGGGCTGTACCAAAGTCAGGACAGGTGCTGGTTCTGGCAGGGATGTGAGGTGGCTGGTCAGGACGCCAATATTCTCTACATTCTCTAAACGCTTTCGGGGCTGTTCAGGCAAAACAACTGTCATTGATTTACCCTGGATATCGGTAATATCCAGCCTGTCTTCCTTTGCTGGCACTTCAATTTGGAACAGTCCCGAAGAATCCGTTAAAGAAGACGTGTGTCCTGTGGCAACAACAGCACCTGATACAGGCTTGTTATCATCTCCCAGGACCTGTCCATAAACCAGCCGCATGTTATGGGCGACAAATGTCTGCAGGCTGACATTGCCCGGATACAGAGTGACTTCCCTGACATTTTCCTGGTAATCATAAATGTCATCATCGGCGGCAACAACACTGACCCTGTATGTCTGGAAGGGAGCCAAAGGAAGAACCGTTGCCGCCCGCCCCCGGGTATAACCCTGTTTATGGCCATCTATCAGTATATGGAAAACAGCGTCACGACGGGCACCGTCTATCTGCACGACCAAGGCACTGTGACCACTGTAGTCCCCTCCGAAGGCCAGGTATTTCCCTGTCCATGCAAACCCGGTAGAAGCCCCTGCTGCCCAGGAAGTCGAGGAATCATCGTGCTCCCAGGTGTGATCAGCACTGGCTGTTAGCTGCCCCAGCCTTGAAAAATAATGGAACGAACCACCTATACCTTGATTGTGCTTACTGCCTTCACCCCAGCCCGTAGCCTGCAGATCCCCTCCAGACTCAAAACTGTGATTTGTTGACAGGCTGTAACGCACATATCCGTCATGTTCTTTCTCCACTCCGGATGGCGTTTTTATTCTCTGGTATTGGTAGCGGGGAGAAAGGGTATGCCTTAAGGCGTTCTGGCGCAGGCGCATTTCCAGCCCAGCGATAAACAGAAAATCATCACCGGTTTTATTACCCTCAAGGCGGACGTTGACTTCATAACGGTTATCCCTCAACAAAATTCTGTAGTAGCTGAGGGCATGGCTGTTCCTCGCAGGGTTACCCTGACTGGAATAACGGTTAAAACGATACTGTACATGCCCCCCCAGCCATTCCGTAGAGGCGCTGGCGTAAATGCTTTCATAGTTCTGCCCGAACAATATCGGATCGGGAGGAGTATCACCCTTTGGGTGCAGCTTTCGATAACCCAGAGCACCTTGTACCGAATGTAGCTCAACCCTTGCGTCCAGGCGCACGCCATAATCCCGGTGTTCACTGAGCAACAGAGCCGGGGACAATTCCAGCCCCAGTCCTGTGTATATTAATCCGGCCTCTACAAATGCGGCTTTGTCCGTACCGGCAGCAGCCAGGGTTCCGCCGATATCATCACCCAGTCGTGCACTTACTCCGGCACGGGCGAGCCATTTGTCCAGAGTCTCAGGCCACAGGGAGCGTCTGGTTATATCAACTACTTTACCGGCTTCCGCAAACCAGAGGGGTGTGCCGGCAGGAGGGAGGGTTGGCTGGCTGACATAAAAACGAACGGATTCACTGATAACCTGGCCATTGTCTCCCAGCACCCTCACCCGCACGTTATAGGAGCCTGCGGGAAACCCTGCGGTATTCAGCTCATGACTGCCGGCGTCCAGCAACCATGAGCGCAATAGAACACCTTCCCGTAAAACCTCCACCCTTCCCCGCACAGGGAGAAAAACATCCAATGGCGTTCGCCGCCCGGCATTCAGGTCTGTGCGGGTACTTTCTGAAATACCTGCATGTATACCGATAACCCTTCGATCCGGTGAAAACGAAAAGCCAAATCCGGACATCGACATATAGCCAGCACGTAAATCCAGTCCTTCTGTGTCCCGCTCCAGATACAGGGAAGCGATACGCCCCCCTTCTCCATTGGCCAGATCCCACTCAGAAGTAAGGGAAACATCCTTATAGGCAGCCAGGGAATATCCGAACAGTGAGCTTACCCTGTTCCCTCCTGATGATCCCGAAGTGTTGGCGGTCAGCAGTTGAACCATACTGACTTTGTCCGAGGATGACGGCCCCAGATACTTCTGCTCGCTTAGACGACTGGTTTGAAGGTAATCGGGAGAAACAAAAACCGTAACCCGGAAACTGCGCTCATCAAAAATAATACCTGCAATCTGTGGGCGTAAAACCCCACAATCCACCTCACCACGGGCAGAGCACACAAGATTGCCGTGACTGGGAATACGGCCTGTCAGCGCTGCACTGACAAGGGTTTTCTCCTTCAGCAAGGGAAGATGATCGACAATGGCCTCGGGATCTGAGAACTGCAGAGTATCCGGATAAATCGTTGCCCGCTCCGAGAGCAGCTGACGACCACCATAAACGACATCAACCAAAGTCGTGTAGGGTTCAACCAGGCTTTCAAAGCCTTTCGGAACATCGTTTACTGCCAGAAAGAGTGGTGAATCCATACCCGCTCCCTGTGCAGTACCGACTAGGAAAATACAGATAAAATAGCCTATCCATCGTTTTCTCAAACAACCTGTAAAAAGGGAAAACACCGATAATCCAACCCAGCCGCAACCAATCCAGCCACAACTAGTTACTGCGAGGCCACTGTCAGCATAAGCATATCGGAATAAGTGCCCTCACGGGCTTGTTTAAAACTGTTGGAGTCAATAATGACTCTGGCAGTCATATTGCTGTTTGAACACTGCTGTTCGGTTGGATCTGGCTGGTTTGTGCTGTCTACAGCCATACCAATATCCGAGTCACCGTATTTCTCAAATAGAGCGACACCTTTTGGCGATGTGACTTCCAGGCGGTATTGAATATCCGTGCCGTTATTCACACCCTGACCTGTTTCCTGAAGAACAAAGTTACCGCTCTTGCTCTGATCGCCACTTTCCACGGTAAGGGTAAACCCGCCATCATCCCGGTTGGAATAAATACAGAAGTCCATTTCCCGCTGGTTTGCTGTTGCCAGCCCTGATTTTCCGGGAGCGACAGCGCCAAAATCAACATTTTTCAGCCCCCAGATACGATAGGAACTTTCGACTGCCATACAGATCTCAAACTGCCCCGATGACTCAGGCCCAAGAGCACAGCTGTTCTGGCCACTACCATTACCGCATGGTACAAAATCACAAACAGCCAGGCAGACTACAGGCGCGGCACAACCGCCAATAATCAACAAGGTTCGCGGAAGAAGCAGACACTGAAGAAACAACTTCTTACGACAGAATGCCTTAATAGTTCCCATAACATTTCTTATAACAGTCTGCATAGCAGCCCCCATAACAGCCTACAGAGAAGAAGCAGAGTGAATTGCTGGAGCCTAGCAAATATTCCCACACACACTTTCGTACTTTAAGAACAAATGTTTCGTGGGAGTAAGTTAAAGAGTTATAAATAATACCTTTAATGAGAGCGTGTACTGCGCTACTCCGGGCTTAACATCAGCGTGACAACATCGGAATAATGCCCTTCCTTCAGAAGCCTTCTGCCAGAGTGATCCAGCTCTACAGCCATGCGAACATTGGCCTGGCCGGAACCATGACAGACAGAAAAAGGTGTGGGAGCTGCTGGTAGTTCCAGGCGGGCGGCCTTCCCTGGCAACAGTTCAAACCATGGCGTTCTCTGGTGAATAGTGGTGGCCCAGAGTCTGTACCCCGCCGTGGCCCCCCCCTCACTTCGCAACTGCATATTATTGAGTGTGGACGCAGACAAACCCGCTGCTCCCGTGGAACTCCAGGCACAGATATCCTGGGTAGCCACGCGTTTATTCCCACTCAGGGGAACACGCATATTATTGAGTCCCCATATCCTTGCTCTGTCGTCTGGTAACAGAGTGATATGAAAGTCCCCCTGGGACAGGTAGCCTGTTTGATCTGCGACAACACCCGGTTTAACCGTTATGACATAGCTGGCCAGCAACAAAACGACTAAAGCACATACGTGACGGGAGCCCACTGTTTTACCCCAGGATTGCCGTAGAAAGATGAGCGTAGCGGAGTTATAAGAAGACGCATGCTTCCTGTCTCTGCCTCAAATCAGCAGTCCGGGACACGTTCTTACCGCTCCCGAATCTTATGATGACTACAACAGCTTTACTTTTCCTTTCACCAGCATGGAAGAGATCTGATGAAAATAACCCTGATTAAAGCCTCCGCTCCCAGCGAATTCAAGAAGTACAAGAAAACCCGTGGAGGCCCGCCGCAATCCATTTTTTCCGCCGCGGCCGCCACCCCCAGACACTATGAGCTGGAAATGTTTGATGAAACCGTACAAACGGTTAAACCCAGGAAAATCCGTTCTGATCTGGTTGTGCTGTTCTTTTCAACCCCTGACGCAGTGCATGGTTATCAGCTGGCAGACCAGTTCCGCGAAGAGAGCATGCAGGTTGTGATTGGAGGGCTCCATGCCACCTTTATGCAAGAAGAAGCTTCACAGCATGCTGACGCAGTTTTGACCGGCGAATGTGAGAATGTCTGGCAGGAACTGCTGACCGATGCTGAACACAAATCTCTCAAGCCCCTCTATAAAGGCACCCCGGTTGATCTGGACAAAGTCAACCCTTACCCCACTGATCTCATTAACTATGGCGAATATGATGGCTTCTGGTCTGTGCTGGTGAGCCGTGGATGCCGACACAAGTGCAGTTTCTGTCTCGTTCCCGGCATGCTGGGCAATACCCGCTACCGCCCGATAAAGGATATCGTTGATGAAATCAGCCAGCTGGAAACCGACTGGCTGGAGCTTCATGCGGACAATCTTACGGATAACCGGGACTATGCCCTGGAGCTGTTCAAAGCTCTGGAACCCTTAAAAATCAACTGGGTGGGTGAAACTACCATCAAGATTGCCGATGACCCGGAATTGCTGGAAGCTGCCGCCCGCTCCGGACTGAAATATCTGCTGATAGGTATTGAGACACCTTCAAAATCTGCCCTGAAGTACTCCGGGAAAGGGTTTGTAAAAGCGGAAAATATCAAGGATCAGATTGAGCGTCTCCATGCCCATGGCATTATTGTGGATTCCGCCGCAATTCTGGGTTTCGACGAACACGATACCGGTATATTCAAAGAAAGTGCTGACTTTTTCTACGAAACTGGCGTGGATGTCTGCGTCCCGGTCATCATGATACCTTTCCCTGGCTCCAGGGTTTTCCAGCAGCTGGAACAGGAAGGGCGGATACTCACCCACGACTGGTCTCTTTATGACGGCACCCATGCCGTATACAACCCCAAGGGCATGACTGCCCGGGAGCTGGAAGAGGGAACTGCTGAGTTCTACATGAAATTTAACTCACCGGTCCGCTATACCAGGCGGAAAATGCGTCAGATGCGTCAGTTTGGCATGTCCTCAGCTTTTTCTATCTGAATGGATATCTTTCACCAGAAAGCAAAAAGGCGGGCCAGGTACTCTGACAATCAGAGTACCGGGCCCGCCTTTGTATTATGGGGAACCTTTCTCCCATCCGGGCACTCAAACTTGCCGGACCGGTATGTCTACACTAAAACACTAAGGCCTTTCAGGATGTGTAGATATGATCCTGAAAAGCTGATTGAGTATGGGGGCGATTCGGATTCGACGGTGATGCGAACCCCAAGGTGCATGCCGAGAGGTGGTGACGACTCTCGTAAAACAAATGTTACTATTTACTAGCTGCCAAAAACTCAGCTAACGAAGAGTACTTCGACGCTCCTGTAGCGGCGATGGCTGCCTAAACCGCAGCACTCTTCCGGTCTATCCGTCCCGTTTGTCGGGTGGTTTACAGACCGTCATTGCAGACAAACTCGCCGTGATCTGCGCCTGGCTTTGATCGGTTAAAACCTTACAGGCTCGTGCTGCCTTACCCTGACCGCTGGGTCATGGCAGGATTAAAACAAAGGCGGATCTAAGCATGTAGAGCCGAGGGCAGAGTATTAGCGGACGGGGGTTCAAATCCCCCCGCCTCCACCAAAACTACTTCCAAGACCATCCCACAACGTCCATTACCTTCCTGAACCCCCAGCAATAGCGGGGATTCTCAGGCCACTAACGACCAAAGACGTTTGTTAGCAGCTAAAGTGGGTAGTAACATCAGTAGTAACACCAGCCGATTAACCGCAGTAGCGGTGTTACCACATGCAAAAAAAAACAGCCCCTCTGACGAATACCCAGATCAAACAAGCCCGTCCAAAGGAAAAGGAATACAACCTGAATGACGGGCATGGTTTAGCACTGCGCATAAAGCCAAACGGCAGCAAGATATGGCTGCTCAACTATTACCGCCCCCATACCAAGAAACGGGCAAACCTTAGTTTTGGCAGCTATCCGGCAGTTTCACTGAAAGATGCTCGGCAGAAACGGGCAGAGGCTCGTTCGCTATTAGAGAAGGATATTGACCCGAAAGAGGCTCGCGACGAACAACAGCGCATAGAGCAAGCCGCACACAACAACACACTGGAAACGGTGTTTGAGCAGTGGTTTGACGTTAAGGAAACTCAGATAACACCGAACTACGCCCGAGACATACGACGATCACTGAACAATCATATATTCCCAGCTTTGGGAAACATTCCTCTTCACAAAATCACCGCAGCTAAAACAATCTCCACTCTTAAACCCATTGCTGCCCGCGGGAATCTGGAAACCATCAAGCGGCTATGCCAACGTCTGAATGAAATCATGGTCTATGCGACCAACACCGGACTAGTCGAGCACAACCCTCTCTCAGGCATCAGCAAGGCCTTCCCTCACCCTGAGGCAAGGCATATGCCCACCCTCACACCAGACCAGCTACCCGAACTTATGAGTGCGCTGTCTATGGCCAGTATCCGTATCACCACCCGCTGCCTGATCGAGTGGCAGCTACACACCATGACCCGCCCCAGTGAAGCAGCTGGGGCCCGCTGGGATGAGATAGACGAGACCCAACAGCTTTGGACTATCCCTGCTGACCGAATGAAAAAACGGCGCAGCCACAGTACCCCCCTTACCCCACAGATGCTCGCGCTGTTGGAACGGATGCGACCAATCAGCGGCCACAGGGAGTATGTATTCCCAGCTGACCGATACCCAGACAGACACACCCATAACCAGACGGCCAACACCGCCCTAAAACGGATGGGCTTTGAAAAAACACTCGTATCCCATGGACTGCGGGCACTGGCCAGTACCACCCTGAACGAGCAGGGCTTTGATGCGGACATCATCGAGGCAGCCCTCGCCCATACCGATAAAAACGCCGTCAGAAAGGCTTACAACCGGGCTGAGTACATCGAACGCCGCAGAGTGATGATGTGCTGGTGGTCTGACCATGTTACTCAGGCTGCTACAGGGAATATGAGTCTGGCTGGTGGTATTCGTAGCCTGAGGGCTGTGTAAGTGGACGGTTTTTTGTGGTTCATAGGCATTCAGGTTATTGGCCTGATTGCCCATGGACTCCAACAGCAATTTCTGGCTGATCACCCACTCATTGAAAGAACAGCAGAACAAGAGTTCGAGACTCTTGACCATCAACCTCCGAAGCAGGCCTACGAGTTAACACAAGAGCTTCTTAATCTTCCTTCTCGTGACAATCTCGACAGAGTCTTCCGGCACCTCGTAACAACAAAGCACATACAAGCATATGGAAGATTTGCCAGATATACCGCTGACCGTTTGGATAACGAGCAATATCAAAACGTTTTAGATTCGACTCCTCTCAACATCTACACGGATGGAGCTGGTATTCGCGGCTCACGTCACAGATGCCAAAGTGCCGCTCAACGGCCACGCCTACGAGGCAACACTGTGAAAGATTTAACTATTGAGAAGATGCGACAGGCTCGGCTAGCTGACCATATGGAATTCAGCGAATTTATCGCCAGCGCTGTGAATGACTCTGTTGATGGGCTGATAATGAGTCACATCATCTCAAATGACACATTCCTGATTGAAACAGAATCTGGTGACAACATAACTCGAAAGAAATCAGCCCTATGGAGCTGGTGGACGGCAGCCGGAAAACTTATCGCTCTAAAATAGCCCGCTATTTTAGAATCCTATCTTTCACTTACCTGCGTCTATTTTGACATAGGTAAAGCCAATGAAACCTAATAAGCCACTCGTTATTCAACGTAAACCCGAGGTTCTAAATAATACCGGCTGGGCACGAGCAACCCTCCACAACCGCATTTCAGAAGGCCTGTTCCCTCCCCCCATACACTTAGGAGCAAGAGCCGTCGGCTGGTTACAACATGAAACTGACGCGATTGTTGCGGCTATGGCTTCTGGGAAAAACACTGAACAGATTAAGGCGCTGGTGGTAGCTCTCACTCAGGATCGCTGCGAACTCGGGAGCTGGCTCTATGAACATTAACTGCCTTTCAGCACCGACTCAGGCTATCCCCCCTGGAAACACAGCCACCTACAGACTGCTGTCCATTCTGGCCGATGGTAAGCAACATCTGAGGGATGACCTTGTTCTTTCGATTGGAGTAAACATTCGTGCCCTTATCCAAAGCCTGACCGGAAAACAGTTCTGCTACTGGTTAATTGATGCCGCGAAGATTGGCTATAAGGCGACGAAACAAACCGCATACAGGCTGAATTATCGACATTTAACGGGGCGCTCAAGGGATGATAACGAAGCTCGGATCATCGCAAAAAAACGCTATTGGGACAGGTCATTCAAGCAGGCCGAGAGCGGTATTAAACGATTCAAATACGCCAAACACCTAAAAGAAGCCGCTGACGCAAAATATGATGACTGGTTCAAAAGATAGGCCGCCCGCACGGAATTAACTGATACGGGCACAAAATCAAACTGCTGAACTGTTGGTGGAGTGCTTACCACAACACTGCTCCACCAGCATCCACAGAGGCTAACAGCTATGCCCTCGCAAAGCCGCATAACAACAGGGGGTTGGTCGTTATTGGCCAACATTCACAGGTTTTATCCCTCTCCGATATTACCACACTATAAGCTAAAGCCCTTGGTATCAATGCTTTCGACAGGCTCTGTTCACAATAAATATTGGTAGTATGAGCTACACTTCTCTCCACCGGTTTCTGTCGTATATGGAACCATCGTCATGCAGCAGACACAATTTGCAGAGTTTCTGACATCTCTCAACACATTATCCCCTGAACAGCTGACCTGTTTGCACAACACCTTGCCGCCATGCCCGAAGGTGGCAGAAAGTGCGAGCCACAGCCGCCTTCTTGAACGGCTGAAATATTATTTTGATCAGCATCCACACTGTCCCCATTGTACCTGTGAATCCATGACACGCTGGGGACAAAATGCAGGTCATCAACGGTATCGTTGTGATGAGTGCGGACGTACCTGCAATGCCATGAGCGGTACTCCACTGGCTCATTTTCGTATTCGCGAGAAACTGGACGCCTATCTTGCCTGTATGGATGGAGGAACCACCTTGCGCCCAGCGGCGGCAGAGTGCGGCGTCTCGCTCAAGACATCGTTTTACCTTCGTCATCGTCTGATGGCAGTGATAGAAGCTGATACAACAGGTCAGCTGTCAGGCATATCAGAAATGGATGAAACCTTTTTCCGGGAATCCCGCAAAGGACAGCGGGGATTGGGTCAGGGAAAACGCATGAAACCCCGCGCCACTACTGGGCTCAAACTGATTTCCATGGTGCAGAATCTTGCAAACCCGGAACTGTTTAAATTTTGCTCTTATTTCTCTCTACCCCTTGTTATATAAGGGATAGAGAGAAATTATTTACTTGCACACTGTAAACACATGCTCATGAGATATTTCACCAATAGAGGTTTTGAATCAGATAACTTCAAAATTACTGCTCTTTTCCGCGTGAAATTTTCTGCAATCCCAGTGATACCAAGGGGTTTCATGCGTTTTCCCTGGGGATTGGGTAAAGAAGCCCGTAAACGGGGAGGCCGATCGAGGCGTAAGAAAAAGCCTGCTGATAAAGCAGCAGAGAAAACCAAAACCGTAAGAAAAGTGCCGGTTATGGTGGCCTGCGACCGCCAGGATCACGTGACGGATGCTGTTCTTGAACATGTCAGCAACGATGAACTCTTTACGCAACTTGCCGGACGGATTTTGCCGGGGAGCACGTTGTGCACGGATGCTCATATGTCCCATGAAAAACTGGCCGATCAGCTCAGTGTTACGTTGAAAGAGTTAGTGACAACGGCAGGGGTCTATGTCCGGGAGAAGATTTATCATATCCAGACCGTCAATGCCTATCACAGCGAACTCAAACGGTGGATTAACGGCTTCTTTAAAGGTGTCGCGACGAAATACTTGTCTCGTTATTTGGGCTGGATGCGATTTTTAAAGACCCATATCTTCTCAGAAGAAAGCCTGTTAGATCAGGAGGCATCACATTGGCTCAACCCATATTTATTGTGAACAGAGCCTTTCGACAGCTTATCCAAGCCTAAAAAGCGGCAGGATTATTTATAATATCGGCACCAGGGATCAGCACCAATGGCACAGTATGTCAGTTACTGTAGAGTGCTGACTGTGAACGGAAATACATGGAGAGTTAATGCTAGAGTCAGTGGAATCTATACGGGAATGGCAAAACAAATCATTAATCAGTTCGATTGCATGCTATCTCACTACAGAAAGGTTCACGCAATCAGGTTTGACCTTCAATCAGCAAGCTGTACTGAAACAAATGAAATCGTTTCTTTGTTTTTCAAAAAGCTGATAAAGAAACTCAACGCCCTGTATGACTTCAAAAAAATTGGTTACGCATGGGCAAGAGAAAGACACAGGGCAGGTAGCCAACATTATCACTGCGCATTATTTCTTGATGGTCACAAAGTCCAGCACCCAGCCAAAGTGCTTTCCCTATCCAAAGGACTTTGGGAAATCAATGGCGGTCGCTTCTGGGTACCAGCGAACTCGTATTATAACGCCTGTCGTGAAAGTAGAAGCCTGAGACAAGCGATTGTTTACCGCATTTCCTATCTGGCAAAGGTTCGGGGAAAACGGCAACGCCCGCCACAAACTAAAGATTATTCCACCAGCAGGCTACAGATGAAAACCTGACATATCTTGTATTTCCCAAATGATTTAGGGCATAGATGTGAACCTGTTTTCCCATCATCGCTACCGCGCTCATACTGGAGACCTGCCCAAACTTTCATACCCAGAGCTGAGTAAATTAACCGCCCTATCCCGCAAAATGACCATGGTCATCAGTTGGACGAACGGAGAGCAAAGAAAATTTGGGAGAATCAAGCAGGGGATATTTGTCTTCAAGGGAACAGATACCGGGTATGTCATACCCCTTCAGGAGACGCAACTTACCTTTGGCCGCAGAACATGGTTTGTTTGCCCTAACTGCCAACGCCGCTGCGCCCTTCTGTACCTATCTGATGACTTGGGCTGCCGGAGATGTATCAATCCGGCCTACAAGAGTCAAAATTGCTCGCGGACAGACTATCTAGCAAAGCGGATTAGAGAGCTCAGAAAGAGGGTTTGGCAAAAGGCTGATTGGAATATTTCTGACATCTCTGTCAGCAGCAGGCACGCTCGGAAACCCAAATATAAGCACTGGGACAAATTCAGAACCAAGCACCAAAAAATTCTTGATCTGGAGCAAGAGAGGGAGAGATTAACTTTATTATCTGCGATAGCCTTTTTGGAGCGTAGAAAACGGAGGTGAGACAAGATTTTGGTAACACTGGAAGTAACACCAGAGGAATCACACCAAGCCTCAAGCCTTGTATATCAAGACCTGTAGCTCAGTGTTCAAATCCCCCCGCCCCACCATTTTTGCGACTATAACGACCCGAATCTAACGAGCACCAAAGCCTGTAAGCATGGTATGAATTGTTTTGAATACAATCAGTGTATCAAGCCATAAAGAGAAATTTTTAATGTAGTAAAGGTCATGCTCAAGCTTAAGGCGGGTATCATCTTCAGTTGCTGCATATCCATGTATCACTTGGGCCCAGCCACTAATACCCGGACGAACAATATGTCGGTAGCTGTAAAATGCTATTGATTTTTCAAATTCATCAACAAATACTTTCTGCTCTGGCCGTGGTCCGATAAGGCTCATATCACCTATTAAAACATTCCAAAGCTGAGGAATTTCATCAATACGGGTTTTACGAATGAAATGACCTACTTTAGTAATCCGCATATCATTGGCACCAGCAAATTGAGCGCCGTTTTTCTCTGAATCCTTTGTCATACTCCTCAATTTATAAATGTTAAACTCTCGATTTCCTTTTCCAACACGCTTTTGAGTAAATATGGCTGACCCAGCACTATCCAGTTTTACAACAACAGCAGCAATAAGAGCGATTGGCAAAAAAATTGGTGTCACAAGTAGAACAGCAACTATATCCAAAAGCCTTTTTAAATAGCTGTATATGACTGATGGAACCAAAGAGCCTACATCACTCTGACTAAGATGACCGATTTTTACACGACCCGTTAAAGATTCACGAATACCAGCAACGTTATAGACAGGTATTCCAATAAGCGAAGCCTGCATTAAGCATTTTTCCCAATCAGGGAAGAGAGGGTGAGTAAAGTCAACTACCAAGGCATCAAATCGCGTCCCTCCGAAATAAGAACAGCTAAGAAGCTTCCATTCAACTGATTGGGTACCGGTCAAAGGGTAAGCTTCACAAAAAGAAATAATGTCAATTTGGGGCCTTCGAAATTTAATATGAATAATCTCAGAAACCAAACAGAAAATCAGTGTTCCAAGAAATGATACCCCCAACATAAGGCTTGAATATCGAAAGTGAGTAATAAGGAAAGAGCCAATAGCTACACCATATAGCGATACAATAACAACTCGAAAAAAAGGACTCAGCAGAACACGCTCATAAAGTTTTGAATGGGGCTTATTATACTGCATAAAATACCATCCCATTGACTTACTTCTAGCAGGCTAATGAGGCCAGTGATAGAAAATTCTCCATAACTTTTCCCTGCCGCTAGAGATTTACCTTGACGTCAACATCATAGTCAAAAAATCCTGATAAATTTGGTAGTGAGTCAGATGTCAGGGAAAACGCATGAAACCTTGCACCACTACTGGGCTCAAGCTGATTTTCATGGTTCTGAATCTTGCAAGTCCCGAGCTGTTTGAATTTTACTCAAAATTCTCTTTATCCCTTGCATAGCAAGGGATAGGCGGGTATTACGCACCTGCGAAATGCCAGCACACGTTCATGAGATATTTCTCCAAAACAGGTTTCAAACCTGATCAATGAAAAATCACTGCTCTTTTCAGCGTTCAAATGCCCCTCAATTCCAGTGATACCAAGGGGTTTCATTCGTTTTCCCTGCTCAGCAAGCCTGGTCAGTTTGTTATCTGATAATGTGATCTGCAAATTGTGCCGTATGGCACTAATATCGGAGGAGTTCATCTCGGGCGACCTGGAAGAGCTGTGTTTTTAGCATTCACAAGTTTGATCGAACGGGATGAACCTCAAGTTCTGGTTCTGGGCCGATCGTTCCAGATTTGGAAATCCTTAATATCCTACGTATGTATTGTGGTTAGCTGAATGCCTATAGTTAAAACAGATGCAGCTAGAAAAGTTGTTGATAGTTATACCGTTACTGAGGAGAAACCCAATTCAGAAAATCAACGGCTAAGAATTGCTTTTATAATTACAAAAAGTGAGGTTGGTGGCGCTCAGTCATGGGTAAATGACCAAATCAAATATGTAAAAGATGATGCGGATACATTTTTGATCACCTCAGGTTATGGGTGGCTAACAGAAGTTGTTGGGGGCGCGGAGTATCTGATTGACGAGAGATTGTTAAGCCGAACTTCAGTGTTGTATTTTTTAAAGCTTGCAAATTATATTAAAAAAAATCAAATTAATATTTTGGTTGCAAGTTCAGCTAATGCTGGAATATATGCGCGATTAGTTAAAATTGTAACGGGTATAAGATGCATATATGTCAGCCATGGCTGGTCATCTATATACAGCGGGGGTAGACTTAAGTGGTTTTATAAAAGGGTCGAAAGATACTTATCATTTATTTCTGACAAAGTGCTGTGTGTATCTCAAAACGATTTTGAGGCCGCTAAATACAAGATTGGCATTGATGAAGGTAAATTAGTGTTCATTAGAAATGGGGTGAATCCGGGCTGTAATATTAGCAGAAAATCCACATTAGATTATAAAGAAGATAAAACAATTAAAATCCTTTTTTTAGGTAGACTTACTCATCCTAAGAGGCCAGATTTATTATCCGAAGCAGTAAGTAATTTTGATAATGTGGAACTTCATATAGTAGGTGATGGTCCATTAAGGGCAATGATAGAGAGTAAGCATTATAGAAATGTTTATATTCATGGCGAGATAAAAAATTTTCACAAATTTTGTGATTACGATATTTTTTCTTTGATTTCAGATAGTGAGGGCTTGTCTATATCAGCTTTAGAAGCCGGGTATGCTGGGCTTCCCATGATTCTCAGCAATGTTGGAGGATGTCCGGAATTGATTTTTAAAAATGGACTGCTTATTGATAACCGAATGGATGAAATAAAGAGGTGTATCAACTTACTCATTGACGATTATGATGAATTTCTTGTACGTGCAGATGCAAATAAAGATAAATACGTTGCTAATCCACTAATTTATAAAAGTCTTTATGGATTATGAATCCTGCAAGCCCCGAGCTGTTTAAATTTTACTCAAAATTCTATTTATCCCTTGCATAGCAAGGGATAGGCGGGTACTACTCACCTGCGCAATGCCAGCACACGCTCATGAGATATTTCTTCAAAACAGGTTTCAAACCCGATCAGTGCGAAATCACTGTTCTTTTCAGCGTTCAAATGCCCCTCAATTCCAGTGATACCAAGGGGTTCCCTGCGTTTTCCCTGTCCCCTCCTTCCACCATTTCCTTAATGAATAAAAGGTGGGTTCTGTTCTTTATTCGAACCAGACACGGGATTAATCTCAGATGGCTGATAATTCATCCAGTCCACCACACCGCTAGAGGGTCTAAAACCACTAACGTATCTAGCAATCAACTCTCTTACACCACCGAAGTTCCTGGCTTTAACGGACTCCTCTAATTTATCCAATAAAGTCACTATCTCTGGCCAGTCCAAACAATCTTCCATTGCCCGACTGATTTTAGGATGATCAGTACCTGTTACGTTGTCACCAATCAGCAATTCTTCGTAGAGTTTTTCACCTGGTCTTAACCCCGAGAATACAATTTCAATATCACCCTCAGGGTTATCTTCATCTTTCAGGGTTAAGCCAGACAATTGAATCATTCGCTTGGCTAGGCTAACTATCTTAATAGGTTGCCCCATATCCAAAACAAATACCTCACCACCATTCGCCATAGCACCCGCCTGAATAACGAGTTGAGAAGCTTCCGGTATCGTCATAAAGAAGCGGTTAATATCAGGATGGGTGACAGTAATGGGGCCTCCTGTACGAATCTGCTCCCTGAATAATGGGATAACTGAGCCACTGGAGCCAAGAACATTGCCGAAACGCACCATGGTAAAACAGGTTTTATTGGGAAGCTTTTCACCAGTTTCATTTAGATTAAAGCGTGAGGCATGGTAGAGTCCTATAAACTCTTGCTCTGCAAGCCCCTGTAATACCATTTCAGCCATACGCTTTGAGGCACCCATAACGTTGGTAGGGCGAACAGCTTTATCTGTAGAAATAAGAACAAAGCGTTCAACCTGACTAATAATGGCAGCCTGTGCTGTATAGAGCGTGCCAAGCGTATTATTTCGAAGCCCCTCTTCCATATTATGTTCAACTATTGGCACATGCTTATAGGCAGCAGCATGATAAATGGTTTCAATTGAAAAACGGCGCATAACGTCAAGAAGGCGAGGAGGGTTATTCACTGAACCAAGAACCGGAAGTATCTGTACACGGTAACTGTCGGGTACGGTAGAACGGATTCTTAGTAAATCCTGCTCAATAGCGTAGAGATTAAACTCAGAGTGTTCATAGAGAACCAGGCATAAGGGTTTAAGTGCAATAATCTGACGGCATAGCTCAGAGCCGATTGAGCCACCAGCTCCGGTTACCATCACAGCCTTTCCTGTGATGCATTTGGCTAATAAATCCTGCCTTGGAGCGACTTCCTCACGACCGAGCACATCACCAATATCAACGTCCTGGATTTCCTGCATTTTCATGCGGCCGCTGGCCAGGTCGGCCATAGCCGGCACTGTTCTTATTGGTAAACCGTATTGCTCCAAATTTTGTACAATTTCTTTACGACGACTTCGGGACGTAGAAGGTATAGCCAGCAGTACTTCCTGGGCACCAGTATCCCTGACCATATCGTCGAAGTGCTTGGGCGTGTAGATTATTTTACCCTGAATAGAGCGACCGGAATTATCTTTCTTATCATCCAGAAAGGCAACGGGCTGATATTCTATCCCTTTATCAAGTGCAGACATTACCTGGACGCCCGCAGAGCCGGCACCATAAATAACAACCGGAATACCTCTTTGCGAATGGCTGGATTTTTTAGGAAAGAACTCTGGAAATATATCTGAGACAGATTGACCTAACAGCCAGGTTCTCATCAAATAACGAGAAATTGTCATGACTGTTAACAATAAAAGCCAATATATAAAAGGGATTGACCGAGGCAAATAGTCTTGCCCAAAAACAAAGCCACCAAAAATCAGGCAAACTGTAGCATATGTACATGCTTTAAAAATGGTGATAAGTAAATCTGCTCCCATATACCGTAAAACTGCGCGATATAATCCAAGGCGAATCAAAAAAGGCAGGGTGACAAAAATTGCCAGCACATAAGTCAGATAATAATTAATTACAGAATCAACATCACCAAGGCGGATATAAAAAGCAAACCAAAGGCATATATTTATTGCAGCCAAATCAAATAGCAGACCTATCAGCCTTTTTTTAGAACGGGGTAGAGAAAGCAATTGCTGACGCATATTTAATCCGTAATATACCCTTGGATAGTTCCGGGAAGCAGGGAAGTTTTTTTAATTGTATGTAGTTGAGTTATTCAGCTTTAACCCTGTCACCCTGGCCATGGCCTGCGACAGTCATAAAAATATAAAAGAAGTATGTCTTAACAGTCATACTCTTTATCATTTGAGCATCCGTCTTGGCCAGCAGCTCTGGAGTAGACATGTCAATTTCCTTAACCTGTGCCAACCCTGTTATACCTGGCCGGACACGATAAACCCCGAGCTTTTCTCTATATCTTACAAGCTCAGCCTGATTGAAAAGGTTTGGTCTTGGGCCCACAAGACTCATATCTCCTTTGAGGACATTCCAGAGTTGTGGCAATTCATCAAGCTTGGATTTCCGTAGAAAAGCACCCATTGGAGTAATAGAAGACGTAGAAACCAAATGACTGGCGACTGAAGCCGTGTCCAATTTCATGGTTCTGAACTTGATCAGGGTGAAAGGCTTCTTATCACGACCGACCCTTTCTTGCCTGAAGAGTGGCGAACCGGTATCAAACCATCCAACGAGATAAATCACTAGTAAGACAGGCAGACCAAAAATCAACCCAATGAGAGAAAAGAAAACATCCAAAAAGCGCAACACGTTATTTTTCACTCTCAAGATAAGCATTTATTGTTGCCTCTACACCTTCCTGCAATGTGAATGGAGGCTCCCATCCAAGCAACTCATCTGCTTTTGATGAATCTATCTGCAAATCTCCAATGAGGCGGTCAATCACCGCACTTTTAGAAAATATCGATCCCAACAACTTGAAGATGAATTTTGACAGGGGGAATAAGCGAGCTGGCCTGGATAAAGATGATCTCATAAGCGTCAGCAAAGATTTTAAAGATACATCTTTACCATCGGAAACAAGGAATGTCTGGTTAGCTGCAGACGGGTGTTCAATGCATCTAACCATAAAATCAACAAGATTACCTACATAGACCATACTACGCTTATTATTAATTTTACCAAACGGTAGAGGTAGCGGGGAATCTGATAGTTTCATTAATCTAAGAAAGTTCGCTTTTACATTAGCCCCATAGACAAGAGGAGGGCGTATAATGACAACTTCCATAGAGCTTTCAGATGCTATAAGCCTTAATCCATCTTCAGCGTTTTTTTTAGAAAGAGCGTAATAATCCTGAGGTCCAGGAACACACTTTTCAGTGAAGGGCTGAGTTCCAGAAGTTGTTTCACCATTAACTTTTGCTGAGCTAATAAATATAAATCGCTTTACCCTTGCGCTCACAGCCTGGCGTGCAAGATTAAGTGTGGCATCCGTGTTAACTTTACGGTACTCAGTTAATGGATCGGCAACATCGTCTTTCATAATATGTGCACGGGCGGCACAATGGATAACAACATCTATATCAGTAAAACAATCAGAGTAGTTCTCATCTTCCGAAATTTTTTTATGATAGGAAAAAGGTGCTCTGTCAGGCAGGGAGCGTCCAATCAATGTAATCGAGTGATGCTTAAGCCTGGGGAGTAAAGCATTACCAAGAAAGCCTGAACTACCAGTTAATAAAACATTCAATTTAACACCTTAATTTCAAACCCAACAAATTCCATGCCAGCCACCTATTGGGCTAAACTAAGTTACCAGGGAAATATAAGTTCAAGTTCTACTGCACTGATACTGAAAACCATACGGCTCAGAGTTACCAGAAGAGAGCCATGTTTATTCTACTGGGATTCACACGACTCTATCAATTCTTGATAGATTTGAAGATGCTCTGTAATCACTTCATCAATACCATATTCTTGTTCTGCCAACCTGCGGCCCGCATTACTCATTGATTGACGAAGTTCCGGATGAGTGAGTAGATGCTCGATAGCATCCGCAAGTGCTACGGCGTCTCTAGCCGGTACCAATAGTCCCGTCACATTTGCCTTAATGGCATCACGACAACCTGGCTGATCCGTCGTTACAACGGCTCGCCCAGAGGCAGCCGCTTCAATCAGTACTTTGGGTAAGCCCTCACCATAGTAAGAAGGAAGGACCACCAGGTTTGAGTTGGCAAATACTTCTCCGATATCGGTTTGAAATCCCAAAGGTTCGATTAAACCTGATGCTAGCCAGCTCTCAATTTCCTGGTCGCTTACAGAGGAGGGGTTACCATGATCCGGTGCGCCCACAAGCCAGAAACGTAGCGTCACTCCACGATTTTTTAATATGCTTGCAGCCTTAACAAATTCAAGCACCCCTTTTTCTTTTAACAATCGGGCCGCAAACGTCACGACCGGTATACCAACAGGCTCTGGCTTCACCGTATAATCTGCCAAGTCTACTCCAGAGCCACGAATTATCACTGTTTGTTCATCCCGTACAGCACCAAGTCCTGTCAACAAAGCCTTGTCATCAGGGTTTTGAAAAATCGCTTTCAAGTGTGGATGCCCGAGTGCTAACCGATACAACATCTGTACACCACGGCGCAGCCAGGGAATTTTTCCATGGTTCGCCGCAAAGACAGAACCCAGACCGGAAATTGCTACCAGCACGGCGGGCACACCGGCAAGTCGAGCCACCAGACAGCCATACAACACGGGCTTAATGGTCACCAGATGAAGAAGATCAGGTTTTAGCTGGCGCATAAGCTTCCATAATGCCCACAGACTACGCAGCTCCATGAAAGGGTTGGCACCCGAACGGGAAAGAGGCAAACAATGGTGCACAAACCCCAATTCTCTTATTTGTTCACAGGCTGGCCCAGCCCCCGTGGCAATCTGGACACTATATCCCCTCTCACGTGCGGCCAAAGCTAGCGGTAAACGATGCGATAAAAAGAACTCAGGGGCATTGACGATAAAAAGTAGCTTCACGCTGTTATGTTTCTTTTTCTGGAATAATTTGCCTGATAATGAATTGCTCACTGTGTACCTTCAAGCCACGCCTGAAACATTAATACATCCCACAAGTGATATTGCCAATTTCGTCGGCCAGACAAATGTTCAGTCCATCTCTGGCGAATGGGGGCAGGATCGAAGAAACCTTCCTGGCGCAGCCGTGTTTCATTCAGCAGGTTTTCTGCCCAATCACGAAGCGGGCCACGTAACCAACTATCAATGGGCACGCCAAACCCCATTTTGGGGCGTTCAATAAGTTCTCTGGGAACATATTTGTTCAGGACTTGCCGTAATATCCATTTACCCTGACCATCACGGATTTTCATATTCAGAGGCAGTCTCCAAGCAAACTCCACTACTCGGTGATCCAGCATCGGCACCCGGGTCTCCAGAGATACTCC
This sequence comes from Parendozoicomonas sp. 209JJ7-1, assembly GCF_058147085.1. Lineage (NCBI taxonomy): Bacteria > Pseudomonadati > Pseudomonadota > Gammaproteobacteria > Oceanospirillales > Endozoicomonadaceae > Parendozoicomonas > Parendozoicomonas sp. 209JJ7-1. Next base: position 246,828 of record NZ_JBYVJU010000004.1, read on the forward strand.
CATGGCTGCCCGGTCCACTTTACAGAGGATGTCGTCGGGAAGATAACTGACTGAATCCAGCGCCATCATCTGCTCCAGGGCATTTTCCAAATGCAATTGCGGTCGTGTAACCTGTGTTGGGGATTCTGTACCATTAATTACGATTGATGCAGGATCTGCCCAATGGGTAATAAAGTTAAGATACAATTCATCCACTGTTTGCGATTCTAAAACACCTGCTCCCTTGTGAATTTTATCGCCCAAATTTTCATATTTAGCTGACCCTGGTATCCACCATGCCAATTGATTCCAGGTAGAAGGTGAGAGAGCTGTCAATCCAGCTGCAGCAAGACTACGCATCAATAATGGTGCCTTGCTGATCTTACGCCATAAACGGCGGGTCAGGTGATAACGGTTGTAGCCGCCAAACAGCTCATCCCCAGCATCGCCAGACAGGGCAACAGTTACATGCTGGCGCGTAAGCTCAGAAACAAGAAACGTCGGTATCTGCGATGAATCAGAAAAGGGCTCATCATAAAGAACAGGCAACCGGGGAATCACATCCAGTGCCTGCTCTGGCGTGACATACAGCTCTGTATGCTCCGTACCCAAATGCGCCGCTACAGCTTTGGCATGCACAGCTTCATTGTATCCTTCTTCGTTAAAACCGATGGTAAAGGTCTTCACAGGTCGGGAAGACTGTGCCTGCAACAAAGCGACAATAGTTGAGGAATCAATCCCTCCAGAGAGAAAGGCGCCAAGAGGTACATCGGCAACCATTTGTTGTGAAACTGCCGAACGAAGCAGTCTATCCAGTGCATCAACGGCTTCCATATCTGTTCCAACAAACAAATTCGAGCGGCCGCTTTTAACAATCTCAGGAAACGACCAGTAACGCCAAAGCTCACTTTGATGAGAATAATTCTCTAGACAAACTTTGAGGCAATACCCCGGCGGCAGCTTACTTATTCCACTGTAAATTGAATAAGGATCAGGAATATAGTTATGGCGCATCAGCAGCGCGATAGCATCACGATTAATTTCACCGTCAAAAGCTGGGTGTGCCTTTAGAGCTTTGAGTTCAGAGCCGAATAAAAAAACGCCCTGCTGCCAACCGTAGTAGAGGGGTTTTTCCCCCATGCGATCCCGAGCCAGGTGGAGTACCTGTTCAGTTCTATCCCAAAGGGCAAGTGCAAACATTCCTGTAGCTTGTTTTAATGCTTCTTCCAGCCCCCAGAATTCAATACATGCCAGCAGGGTTTCCGTATCTGAGTGTCCATTCCACGAATTATTGTAATCCGCACCTTGTTCAAGTTTTTGTCTCAATTCAAAATGATTGTAAATCTCACCATTAAATACAATCACAAAACGGCCAGAGGACGATATCATTGGCTGGTGACCGGCTGGTGATAAATCCAGAATTGACAGGCGACGATGCACTAATGCCACCTGTGCCTTATTATCACACCATACGCCAATATCATCCGGTCCCCGATGATGGATGGCTTCCCCCATACATTGTTGAACAGTGCGAATATCCTTACCTTTCAGGGAATTATATCCAATAAAACCGGCTATACCGCACATACTTAGGCGTTTCCCTTTAACTGCACGTAAAACTCCTCATAACGCCGAGTGACGCTTCCAATTTCATAATTTTCACAGACTCGTTTTCGTGCAAGGGCACTCAATCGACCGCGTTCTTCCGGGGACAATTTCAATAATTCGATAAGATGATGTGCCAAACCTGCCATATCTCCGGCTGAAACCACTCGCCCTGTGTCACCAACTATATCTGCAGAATCACCAACGTCAGTTACAACACAAGGCACACCACAGGCCATGGCTTCGCCCAAAACATTAGGGAATGCTTCACCAAATGAAGAAGAAGCAAGAAGGTCAAATGACGCCATCAGCCTTGGCATATCTTCTCGCTGCCCAAGCAAATGTATGTAGTTTTTCAAGCCTGATTTAACAATCAGCGTGATCAAAGCCTTATTACTGTGATCTACCCCATTACCAACCAGAACAAAATGAACATCTGGCATAGCTTTATGAACCCGTGTTGCTGCCTCAATAAAACCCGGATGGTTTTTTTGAGGATCATAACGGGCAACCAAACCAATCAATAGGTTATCCTTACTTAGTCCCAACTCCTCCAGAACATGACTCCTTTCCATACTATTGGGATGGAAGTATGATACATCAAAGCCATTAGGCAACCGTACAATTTTTTCCGCTTGATAACCGGCCGAAACGTGAATATCTCCCGCCTTTTCCGAGCAGGTTACAATAGAGCGAGGTATGAAATTGGATGTTAGGGCACAGGTTTTCATCACGATACGTGTCAAATGCTTACTGCGTTCTGCCGAAAGGTCACTGTTTCTTAAGGCCCACGCTACTGCCTTTATACCTGCCATGCGTGCAGCAAGGCCACCCAGAAGATCCGCGTGATACATCCAAGTCTGTACCACATCAGGCTTTAATCTCCGTAGTAAATTAATCAATCGTAGAAATTTAACCAGACTTGGCAGACCTGGATTAATTTCCAGAGCTGTAACCGGAATATCCATCTTTTCAATGCGTGAGCCAATATCCCCCATAGTGGTTAAAGAGATAACCATTGGCGAAAACCGATCTTGATCTATATTCTGAAGCAGTTTTAACAGCATGGTTTCTGCGCCACCGGTAGATAATCCGGTAATGATAAACGCAACTTTCATTCTATGGGGAGCCATCTATAAGGGAGCCAGAAACTTGCATGATTAGAGTAATTCAGCCAAACAAACAGTATAGCCGCATAAAACAGTAAAATCGTTATAACCAGTACCGACCGCCACAATCGTTCTTCAATAAAACATGGAAGTCTGGAATATACAGCAACCTGAATTGGTGCCAGATAAATAGAAAATCGATCAACCACCGTCGAATACTCAAAAACAAGTGGAACAGATACTAAATTTAATATCGAAACCATTCTCCACAATCGATAGTCTGAGAATGTAGAAAAATAGCGACTATATATAAGAAAAATAACAGAGGTGAAGAAATTCATCATTACTCTCACACCCCCACCTGGCGATTGATAATCACGTTGAACTATGTATGATTTGAATTGCGCATCAAATGCAGAATTAACAATCAAAAGATAAGAGGCCAATATCATGCCAGGCAAAACCAATATCCATTTGAGCAGTACATGCCTATTATTAACAAAAAGGCCAAAGAAAATCATAACAGCTGCTGTTTTATGGAATAGCGCCGCAATAAAAATCAAGGTTATATACTGGGAAAAGTTTCCCTTCATCCAAGAGGACATTCCCCAAAACACAAACCCAAGAGCAATAGCTTGCCTAGAATACCCCATACCCACAACAATAACCAGATACGGTATTGCAACTGCGAGTCCTAACCACGGGAAAGGTTGCTGTCTGCAGAAACGCAACAATCCATATATAAAAAGCCCACCACCTATCAAATTTACGCCAATAATACCAGCCCCAAATTTTACTGAAACCCAATTTATGAGCATATAACCAGGGTCCTGCAGTGCTATAGCTTCAAAAAAGCTTACTCCAGTAACCATATCCATATATTTAAGGTAAGCTCCCCAATCAGCTCCCACTTCATGTCGAAATCCAATCATCAAAGATACAAGAACCGCGAACACCCCATAAGCCAAAGCTCTAAGTTTTATATGTCCATTAATTGGCCTAAGAGCAACAAATGCAGGAATCAAGAAAAGAATCCAGTATGGTATCATGGTGCCAATATTTCCTCATGATATTTGACAATCACTTTGTGTTGATAAGGTTTCACGGTAAGATCATGAAAGCTCTTGCTATCACTGAGCTCAAAACGATTTTCATAACTGTAGAACCAGCAAGTTCTAAGGAACCTGCGATTAATCCCTAAATACCAATCATCCCGTTCAACTTTCCCGATTTGGGCAAAAAATAGGCAATACTTATCACTACTGTCCGGTTAAAAATTCAGAAGAGGCGGGAAGTGCCTGTTCTCATTGGTCTGCGGTAAAATAGCAGTTGTCGAGACAGCTATTTCAACAACCAAAAAGAACAGGCAGGGGAAACGCATGAAACCCCGCGCCACCACTGGGCTCAAACTGATTTTCATGGCTTTGAATCCTGCAAGCACCGAGCTGTTTAAATTTTACTCAAAACTCTCTCTATCCCTTATATAGCAAGGGATAGGCGGGTATTACTCACCTGCGCAATGCCAGCACACGCTCATAAGATATTTCTCCAAAACAGGTTTCAAACCTGATCAATGCGAAATCACTGTTCTTTTCAGCGTTTAAATTCCCCTCAATTCCAGTGATACCAAGGGGTTTCATGCGTTTTCCCTGCAATACCAACACACACTCATGAGATATTTCATCAAAACAGGTTTCAAACCTGAATAATGCAAAATTACTGTTCTTTTCAGCGTGCAAATGTCCC